>JAGNWT010000023.1 GCA_017985935.1 Anaerolineales bacterium
TCGCTTCCGCGGCGATCCTCTTCGCCGCGTGGGTTGTTTTCACAGCGCTTTTCTTCAGCGACAACAAGCCCATCACCTATCTGTCCATCACATTATTCTGGGCATTCCCCGCCATTTTTCCGCAGCTACTCTACGGCGCGGATATCCTCTGGCATCACCGTAAACTTGTGCTGGCGGGGATCCTTGTGCCAGGCACCTACCTCTCGCTGATGGATATCATCGCGCTGAACGAGACCACTTGGGCGATCGCCAAAGACCAGACCACAGGCCTTCTTTTCTTCGGCATCCTGCCGCTCGAAGAAGTGGTCTTCTTTTTCATCACCAACATCCTCATCATTTTCGGAATGACCCTGCTGCTCTCCACCCTCGGGCAGAAGAGATTCAAAGACTGGAAATCCAATCACTACAAAGGACTGCCATGACCCTCAAACAATTTGAAAAGCAACAGTATCTGAACATTGAAACCTTCCGCAAGAATGGGCAGGGAGTAAAGACTCCCGTCTGGTTCGTGCAGGATGGTGAAACGCTTCATGTCTGGACCCAGGCTGGGTCGGGCAAAGCCAAACGGATCCGCAACAACAGCAAGGTCCGCGTTACGCCTTCGACAGCCTCTGGCGAACCGACAGGCGAATGGCTGGACGCTCAAGCCAGCACGGACGAATCTCCCGCATCTATCAAACACGTGGAAACTTTGATGAAGAGAAAATACAAGACCATGTTCTACATCTTCGGCATGCTGGGAAGATTAAGAGGCGGAGCAAAATACACCGACATCAAAATTAAATTGTAGGCAAACAAAAAAGAGACGCGTGATACGCGTCTCTTTTTTGTCAGGTATTCACCAGATCGTGGATCCACTTCCGCGACCTGAACCGCCATAAGCTGACAAAGGATTTCGAGAACTCCTCAAGCATAACCATGAGGTACACGTAGTACACGGGGAGATGCAGAACAAAAGCGCCAATATACGCAGCAGGGACTCCGATCAGCCAGATCGAACAGATCTCCATCAGCAGGGCAAAGCGGGTGTCTCCGCCTGCGCGGAATGCGCCAATGAATGTTGAGAAATTGAACATGCGAATCCACAAGGTGCATGCCATCACCATCAGCAGCCCGCGGACGTTGTTCTCTCCACTGGGCGAAAGGTCATATAACCCAACGACCAGTTCACGGGTCAGGATGATGACCGCTCCCACGCCCACAGCGAAGAGCACGCCCATGATGATCACCCGACGCACGATCTCGTAGGCTTCGTCCTTTTGTCCGGCGCCAATGCGGTTGCCCACCAAAACCGCGCAGGCATTCCCAAGCCCGATGAAGACCACAAACCCAAGTTCCTCAATGGTCGCATTGACGTTGATCGCGGCGATCGAGTCCGTGCCAATGTGAGCGTAGATGGCGTTGTAGGTGGTGATACCCAACGACCAGAACATTTCATTGGCAACGGCGGGCAGGGCGGTCTTCAACACCCGTCCAAAGAAGGGCAGGTCGAAGGAAAAAAATGTCAACGGGTTGGCGGCGAGGGGAGTCTTCTGGGTGTAGACCAGGATGAGAAGCAGAACCAGTTCCAGGGTCCAGCCAGATGCGGTCCCAATCGCAGCGCCGCGCACGCCGAGTGCGGGCAATCCTGCGATGCCGAAGATCAACCCATATCCCAAAATGGTCTTGAACACCAATGCCGCGATGGTCGCAACCACGGTCAGGCGGATCAACTGCACGCTGCGCAAGACGGCGATATACGCGGTGGCAATGGCAACGGGAATGTAGGTGAAGCCGACGATGCGAAGGTAACTGCTTCCGAGTTCGATGACTTCGGCATCATTGGTGTATAAGCCAAGCACTGTCTCAGGCATGAGGGTGGCCGCAAGGGTGAAGAAGGTTGCAACAAAAGTTGCCACAAGCAAACTCATGCCCAGCACTTTGCGGATGGGTTCCAATTCCTGTTTGCCCCAAAATTGCGCGGTGAAGATCGCCATGCCGCTGGTCAGCCCGAAGAGGATCAGGATGAAAACAAAGAAGACCTGATTCGAAAGCCCAAGCGCGGCGATGGAAGTCTCACCCAATTGCCCAACCATGATCACATCGATCATGTTGAGCGAGGCGTTGATGAGTTGTTGGAAGGAAATGGGAATTGCGATGGTCAGCAATTCACGGATGAAGGTGCGGTCTTTGAGAAAGGAGAGGGTCATGAGAAAAAGGGATGGTATATGAAGGATAAAGGCTTAAGTTGAGATTATCGAAAAGATGAAAAAAGTCGTTGAACGTTTTACGTTAAGCGTTCAACGACTGATTATGGACGACTGATCCCTGTTCGCTATTCTTCCGGCGCATCACGGACAATATACAACGGTCTGCCTTTGGCTTCATCGTACAAGCGCCCAACGTATTCGCCGAGGATCCCAAGCGAGATCAACTGCACGCCGCCAAGAAAGAGCACAGAGATGAGCGTGGTAGCCTGTCCCTCGAAGAAATGCGAACCAGCCAAACGCAGGATCGCAACGACAGGAATGGCGAGGATGGAAACGCCCGCGGAGGCAAATCCAAAATACGTGGCGACCTGCAACGGGAAGTAGGAAAAGCCCGTGATGGCATTCAACGCCAGTTTGAGCATCTTGCGGAAGGGATACTTGGTGACACCTGCCACACGCGCGGCGCGACGGTATGTGACCCCGACCTGCCTGAACCCGACCCAGGCAGACATGCCGCGCGGGAAGCGGTGACGTTCCTTCATCTGCTTGAGCACGTTCACCACTTTGCGATCCATCAGGCGGAAGTCGCCAGTGTCCACGGGAATCTTCACATCGGTGATGCTGTAGATCAGGCGATAGAAAGCTGCGGCGGTGAACTTCTTGAACCAAGTCTCACCTTCGCGTTCGCCGCGCACGGCGTATACCACTTCGTAGCCTTCCTTCCACTTCTTCGCCAATTCAAGGATGGTCTCGGGCGGGTCCTGCAGATCTGCATCGATGATGACGATCGCATCGCCGCGGGCATAATCCCAGCCAGCGGTGATCGCAACCTGATGCCCAAAATTCCGCGCAAAGATGACCGGGCGCACGGTCTTGTCTTGTTGCGCCAGCTCGCGGATCTTATCGGTGGAGCCGTCGGTGGAGCCGTCATCTACAAGGACCAATTCCCACGGTTCGCCGGAGGAATCCATCACTTCTTTTACACGACGGTACAACTCGGGGAGATTGTCGATCTCATTATAGATGGGAGCAATGATCGAATAAGTGATCTTCATGATTCCTGTTTCCGTTTTTCTTTTGAAGGGAATTTTAACTGCCTGCGGTTTTTTAGCTTTTCAGGCGGCACAACGAACTGTTTTTCATCCTCAGCATCGAAGGGAGGGAGGGCAAGGATCCTACGGCGCAGGTATTCCATGATCACCGCCACCGAAGCCAGAACGGGAACCACCAGCAGCGCACCCATGATGCCCTCGAGGATCGTAGCGATCATAATGGCGATAAAGATCAGGCCTTCATTCATGTGCAGACTGCGCCCCATGATGATGGGTCGCACGAAGAAATTCTTCAAGTTGATCAGCACCAGATAGGTTAGGCCGACAATACCCGCCACCCAAAAATTCGAGAGCGGGATCCAACTGGACCCTTCAAGCAAGGCTACAGCCAAAGCCAGCATCGCAGCCACGAAGGGACCGACATCCGGGATGAGGGTGAATAACCCGGCGACCACACCCAACACCAAAGCGCCGGGAATGCCAAGGATCAGCCAGGCGATGGTGAACACAACTCCCACCACCACCATCAACACGATCTGTCCGCGCAGGTAAGCCAGCCAAACATCGCGCAAGCGGTTATATAACTCCGCCATATCGTGATGATATTCCGGGGGCGCAAGCTGGATGACCCACTCACGCATCCGCGGCCACTCGCTCATGAAAAGATGCACGCTGACAAGGATCACCAAAAACCATAACACATTCACCGATGTGCTTTCGATCAAAGCCAGGGCTTCTTCCGGCAAGGGTGTCAGGATCGATTCCTGTATCTGCCCGAGACTTTCACCCACCTGTTCAAGATGAAACACCATGCCGCCAAATTGAACAGGCTGGGTCAGCATCACACTGATCTGACGCGAAAGATCAAGCAGGTCGCTTGCCACGATCTTGATCTCATCAAAAAAAATCGGGGTAAGGATGGCAGGCACACCCACCAACACCACCAGCGCTGAAAAGTACACGATATTCACCGCCGCCGTCCGCGACAGCTTGGTATTGTGCATCAACATGCTTACAGCAGGGCTGATCAGGTAAGCTGCGAAAGCCGAAATGACCAGCATCTTCACCGCCTCCCGCGCATAGATCAGCAGAGCGATCACAGCCACGAAGACCAGAACGCCTGTTACATAACGGTACGGGAGACTCCATTGGGTGTTTTTCATAAAATCTTTTTCAATGCAGATAAAGTAGGTTCGATGATGGGAGCGGACTGCACGGCCTGCATCGCGGCGCGGACATCCTTGAGACCGCTGCCGGTATTCATGATGAGGATCGGGTCATCGCTCTGCACCGCGCCCAGGCCTGCCGCCTTTACCAGACCAGCGTAGGCTGTCGCTCCGGCAGGCTCGGCGAAAATGCCCATTCTGCCAAGCTCGGCAATAGACTGGATGATCTCTTCGTCCGTCACAGTGATATACGTGCCGTTGGTCTCCTTGGCTGCGCGAACGGCGCGAACCCCATCCCGCGGCAAGTCCACAGAGATGCTGTCAGCCACGGTCACAGCAGAGACCGGCGTAATGACTTCAGTATTCGCATGGAAGGCATTGGAGATCGCCGCAGAGCCCTCCGCCTGCACACCAATGATGCGCGGCATGTTCGGAATCCAGCCGAGAGCCAGGAGGTCTTTAAATCCCTTGTGAATGCCGGAAATGATATTGCCATCACCCACAGAGACAAAGACGGTCAACGGAGGATGATTGTCCAATGGGCTGTCTTTCTTGTGCCACTCACGATGAGCATCCAGCCACCACTCCCAGATTTCGAAGGCGGCGGTCTTCTTCCCTTCAATGGTGAACGGGTTGTAGCCCGTGTTACGGCAATACCAGCCAAACTCATCCGCAGCTTTCACTGTCAGGTCAAAAGCGTCGTCATATGTTCCATCCACCAGAATGACCTTCGCGCCAAACACAAGCAGCTGGGCTACCTTCGCCGGCGGAGCTGTTTTGGGGGCAAAGATCACAGCCTTTTGTCCCACCGCAGCAGACATGCAAGCCAGAGCCGCGCCTGCATTGCCCGTGGATGCGGTCACAACGACTTCAGCCTTGATCTCTTGAGCACGCGCCACCAAAATGGCAGATGCGCGATCCTTGAAGGAGGCGGAGGGATTGCGAGACTCATCCTTGAGCCAAAGATGCTTCAGCTTGAGCTTTTCTGCCAGTCGAGGCAGGGCAAAGACCGGGGTCCAGCCGGCAGCGTGCAAAGGCGTGGAATCTCCCGCGGGCTCGCCCACAGGCAACAGTGGAAGATATTTCCAAAGCGAGGGTTCCGTCCGTGAGGTTATGTCTTCGTAGTGAAATTTACGTTTGATGGCATCGTAATCCAGGACGACATCCAGATTCCCACCATCCTTCGGGCAGGTATAGGTAACCTGACCGGGCAGGTATTCTGTTCCACAAAGCGAGCATTTGTAGCCAGTGAAGTTTTTCATAATGGCATGATTTTACCCGATAAGAACCCGGGCAAGAAATGGACTCTCAGGCTAAAAACCATGACATCGCTCAAGCCTGAAATTTACATCTCAGCCTTTACATTAAGCCCCCCAGGCTTCCTCTTGCGTAAGCAATGCCGCTCCCAACAACAGAGCGTCGCCATCGAGGGTTGAGAGTTCGATCTGACAGCGCCCTTTGAAGAAAGGATGCAGCAGATCCTGAGCGACCGGCATAAAATAATTCTCAAAAATATCCCGGGATCGGGTCAGCCCGCCGCCAATTACCACCACCTGCGGGTCGATTGTGGCGACCAGGTTTGCGATCATCAGCGCGAGCCCATCCAAAGCCCTGTGAACAATCTTTACGCAAGCCGGGTCAAGTGCGCGACAGGCTTCAAAAACCATGGAAGCATCCACCGCATTTGGATCGTTCCCGCTTAACTGAGCAAGGGCTGGGCAAGATGAATCAGCCCCTTTCGAAAGCGCCGCCCGCCCGTCGCGCGCGATAGCCCATCCCGAACAAATGCTTTCAAGGCAGCCCATCCGCCCGCACATGCATTGCGGTCCGTTCAATTCAATGATGTGGTGACCCAATTCAGCAGCCAGCCCGGCTCCCCGATAAAGTTGGTTTCCAAAAATTAACCCACCACCCACCCCGGTGCTGGTCTGAACGTAAGCCAGGTTTTCCAAATGGCGATGCCCGCCGAACCACCATTCGCCAAGGGCCGCAACATTTCCATCATTATCCATTGCCGCCGGGAGATTGAATGCCCGGCTGATCTCATCGACCAATGAAACATTATTCCAATTCGATACATGAATGGAACGCAACACACTTTTTCGGTCAGTGCTTACCGGTCCGCCAAAACTAATGCCGACCGCCTTCACCAATTGAGGTTGGTCAATCGAAGCGAGGGCTTGTTTACCGCATTCGATCATCGATTGAAGAGTACCCCCCGCGCCCTCAGATACCGGAGTCTGCCGGCGGATGATCGGGCTGACAATTTTCCCCTTTCCAACATCCACAACTGCCGCAGCCAGTTTCGTGCCGCCAAAGTCGAGCGATAGAACAGCGCCGTCCATGTGCGGCGCAGACCGATCGGCACTAATTCCCATACAACCTGCCGCCGCGCAGCAAACCCGCAAGAATGTGGTTGATCACCAGGTGGGCATCTTCGATGACTTCCATGCTGGTGCTGGGCACAACCAGACAGATATCCGTCATATCTTTCATCTTCCCACCCTGGAAGCCGGTCAACCCAATAACCGTGATGTTCATCTGGCGGGCGGTTTCGATGGCTTTCAAAATATTGGATGAATTTCCCGATCCGCTAATGGCGATCAACACATCGCCAGGAGCGCCCAGCGCGAGCAGTTGTTCAGAAAAGATAACATCATAGCCTTCATCGTTCGCATACGCCATAACAGACGGAGCGTTGTCATTCAGGCAGATCGCCCGCATTCGATTCCTTCCGGCTTCACGCGTGTTTTTGGAAAAATCACAAACCATGTGAGATGCCGTCGCGGCGCTCCCGCCATTGCCAACGACAAATACCTGCCGGCCTGTTTCCCGCGCATCTTGTAAAACGCGGTTGATCTCTTCAAATCCATCTTCAGGCAACTGGCTCAAAGCCTCGTTCAATTGGGCGGTATACATCCGTGCAAAATTTATTGTTTCGCTCATTTTTTCTCCTGGTGAATTAATCAAACCGCACCTGTCTTTGGTGAGTATATCAAAAGTGACTCTCAGGTCTGAGAGTCACTTTTGCGCTGGACATTTTTATCTTTTTACTTTTCCCGCTCCCACAATTCCCTTGCGATCACTTCCTGATCCACGGGCAGCTTGTCGAACCGGACTTTGACCGCGTTGTAGATGGCGTTGGTGATGGCAGGCGTGGTGGGGATGCTGGATATTTCGCCGACACCCTTCGCTCCGTAAGGACCTGAAGCAATGGGATGTTCAACGATGATGGCAGTGATCTCAGGGGTGAGCATAATACCTGGGACTCGATAACGCGCGAGCTGGTCAGTGACCACATTACCGTTCTCGACAATGAACTCTTCAGTGAGGCAGTTGCCAAGCCCCATCATCACGCCGCCTTCAACCTGTCCCTGCAAGCCAAGCGGATTGACCGCAAATCCCACATCGTTGGCAGAGATGACCTTCAAAACCTTCACTTCGCCCGTCAGCTTATTCACTTCCACTTCGGCGGCTTGCACCCCAAAAGAGAAGGCGAAATGCATATCACCGCCGGTGCCAAGGGGCTGGGTCTTGGGTGCTTCATATTCATAGCGGACTCTGGGTTGCTGCCCCATGCCTTTCATTTCTTTATACACATCGGCATAGGAAAGCGAGTGCCCGTTGACATGGACGATGCCATCCTCAAAGCGGATCTGTTCGGGGCGCACGTCAAATTTTTCAGCCATTGAAGCTGTGATCTGGTCACGCAGAGTCTTTGCCGCGTAGCGAGATGCGTTGCCAGTGACGAATGTCTGTCGGGAAGCAGTTGTTGGACCGCCGTTCGGAGTCAGGTCAGTGTCCATGACGAGAACGCGGACCTTTTCCGGCGCGACAGCCAGTTCCTCAGAGACAACCAAACGCATGACCGTGACGAGTCCCTGCCCCAGTTCTGCTGCAGAACTGCGGACCTGGAAAGTGCCGTCTTCGTACAGTTCAACGTCTGCGCCTGAGATATCGGGAGCGCCACCGCCCAAACCAGTATTCTTGTAAGCAGAGGCAAAGCCCCAGGCACGGACAAGGTTCGGGTTGGCAGAGTCAACTCTCGGCGTGAAAGGATGCGAGTTGTGTTTTCGCATTTCTGCATCCACACGATCAATACATTCCAGCAAGCCAACCGACTCTTTTAATTCCTGCCCGGTGTTGGTGATGCTGCCGACATGCAAAGCGTTCATGCGCCGCAGTTCCACAGGGTCGAGGTTTAGTTCTTCGGCGAGTTTATCCATCATCGATTCAACCGCAAATGCAGATTGAGTCACACCGAAACCACGGAACGCACCAGCCGGCGGATTATTGGTGTACATGGCGTAACAATCTGCGCGGACATGCGGGATGTCATACGGTCCCGCAGAATGTGTGGTGGCGCGCGTCATCACTTTTTCGCCAAGCGAAGCATACGCTCCGGTGTCACCATAAAGTTCGGTTTCAGCCGCAACCAGGCGTCCGTTCTTCTTCGCGCCGATCTTCACGCGGATCTGGGTGGCGTGGCGTTTCGGATGGACAAGCAAACTCTCACGGCGATCAAAGAGCAGCTTCACGGGGCGCTGGGTGACGTTCGCGAGCATGGCCGTGTGGATCTGTCCCATCACATCTTCCTTGCCGCCAAAGCCGCCGCCCATCAATTGCCCGACAATGCGCACACGCTCTTCTGACCAACCCATTACGCGCGCAACCTGCGTGCGGTCTTGATACGGGATCTGCGAGCCGACGTAAATTTCCATACGCCCATCAGGCAGCGGCACCGCAATACTGCATTCAGGTTCAATAAATGCGTGGTCTGTGGCGGGAGTATGGAAGGTGTGCTCAAGAACAATATCAGCCTCGGCAAAACCCTGGTCCATATCACCCTTGCGAACTTTAATGTGCTTGAGGAGATTTCCTTTTTCGTGGATCTGCGGAACGCCATCCTGCCGAGCCATGACCGGGTTGGTGATGACGGGTTGAAGGTCAAACTCCGTTTCGATCAACGCCAAAGCCTGATCTGCAATTTCCAGCGATTCAGCCGCGACAATAGCCAGGGCATCGCCGACATACCGCACACGCTCGCCCACGCCAACCATTACCGGCCAGTCAAAAATCACCAATCCATGATTCTTCTCAGCCGGTACATCGGCAGCAGTGAGCACAGAAACAATCCCGGGCAGCGCCTTTGCTTTGGAGACATCGAGTTTCTTCAAAAAGCCATGCGGGATCATGGCACGTTTGGCTTTGGCATACAACATGCCGTCAAACTTCAGGTCATCGGTATAGATCGCATCGCCGGTCACCTTTTCCACGGCTTCAGGGCGCAAGTGTTTGTGTCCAACCGTCTTGTGCTCATGAATTGAATTTGGAATGTGAGTCGGCTTTTGGACGGGCTCACCTGTCCGCAGCGCTTCAGCCGCGGCGATGATCGCATTCTCAATCGAGGGATAACCGGCACACCGACAGAGTGTATCTTTCAAAGCAAAACGGATATCCTCACTATTCGGGTTCGGGTTCCGTTTAAGCAGGGCATAGGCGGTCATGATCTGACCGGGAATGCAGAATCCACATTGAACAGCACCGTGCTCCACAAAAGCTTCTTGCAAGGGGTGCAGCTTCATCTCTTCGTGAACACGCTGTGCCAAGCCTTCGATGGTGACGATGGTTTTGCCGTCTGCGCGCTCCGCGGGATAAACACAAGACATCATTGGATGCCCATCCACCAGCACGGTGCATGCGCCGCATTCAGCTTCTTCGCACCCGATCTTGGTGCCGGTCAGGCGAAGTCTCTCACGCAAAAGCGTGGATAGGGTTTCCCCCGCAACCGCATCAATGGAATATTGCTTGCCATTCACATTCAAGTTAATGTTTGACATTCCGTTAATCCTATTCTGCCCGTTTCCACGTGGTATCGAGCACATCCTTGAACAATCCGCCAACGATATGCCTGCGATAGTCTGCGGTGGCGCGGCGGGCGCTGGTACGGAATTGAGCCTGCCCCAACAAGGCATCCAGTGTACGGTTGAAGGATTCTTGATCGAGGGACTGCCCGCGCAGAGTGTTCTCAGCTTCAGAAGCGCGGAAGGGAATGGAACTTCCCGGCCCAACGGCGATGTGAATATCTTTGACGGCTTCGCCCGCGCGCTCGACCCAGACAGCGCAGTTCAAAATAGGGAGCGCAACTCCCTGCGGACGCATGATGCGCTTAAAGCAGGAGGATCGGTGCGGGCCGGTCACTGGCACATAAAAGCCAACAATGATCTCTTTGGTCTTGTCGATGGCTGATTTGCCCGGACCAAGGAACAAGGAGGTGAAGGGCATTCTACGCGTACCCGCAACGCCAGCCACTTCAGCCTGAGCATTGAGAGCGGTCAGCGCAATGGTTCCATCGGCGGCGGGAAGAGCATGGGCAACATTCCCGCCCAGTGTGGCGGTGTTGCGGACCTGCGGGCCGGCGATCAAATTTGCAGCCTCGGTCAATGCCTGGGCGTGTGTGCCCACTAGCGGGTCCAGCGCGACCCGGTTGACCGGGACGGCGGCACCGATAAAGAGTTCATCTCCCCGCAACTCGAGGAGAGACATCTCAGGCACGAAGGTCAGATCGATTAAAGTGTGAACGGGGGCATGGCGTCCCTGTCTCAGGTCAAGCATTAGATCCGTGCCGCCTGCAATGGGCATTGCGGGTTGAGGCGCAGATGTTAGGGCTTGCACTGCCTCCATGACGGAGGTGGGGCGTTTGTATTCCTGCCAAAGGTTCATAGGTGGTGTCCTTTCTACTAAGGCGGCGGTACTTTTCGATGGGCGATCTGCCCAACGCCGCTGATGCATTTTACAACAGCGACCACCCGACCAATGGAATTAAATTTTACTACCAAAGTCAGGCTGGAGTCTTTTCTTCTGACTGCACGCCTGCCATTAACAAACCAAGTTTTTCACGTGTGGCGTTCTGCCGCGAGAGGATGTCCATGATGCGTCCTTCATAGATCACCGCAACCCGATCTGATAGCGCAAGGATCTCATCAAGGTCTTCCGAGATCAGCATGACGGCGGATCCGCGCTTGCGTTGTTCAAGCAATTGCTCGCGTACGTATTCCGTTGCGCCGATGTCAAGTCCGCGAGTGGGCTGCGCCGCGATCAAGGCTCGGGGGTTGCGGGAGATCTCACGCGCAAGCACGATCTTTTGGATGTTGCCGCCGGAAAGGTTCTTGGCAAGGGTTTCCTGTGACGGGGTCTTCACATGGAAACGCGAGATCAATTTTTCAGAATGAACGTGAATGTTCTTTAATTTCAAAAAACCAGAGCTGGAGAACGGCGGTTTGTGATGTTCACGCAAGATCATGTTCTCAGCAACAGTGAAATCTTTGATCATGCCGTCACGCATGCGCTCTTCAGGGATGTAGGAAAGCATACGCTCGGTCAGGTCGCCGGGTGAAAAATTGGTAACGTCCTTGCCTTCCAGATAGATCTTTCCACTCGTGACCTTTCGCAAACCGGCGATGGTATCTGCAAGTTCACGTTGACCGTTACCTGAAACGCCGGCAATGCCGACGATCTCACCAGAGTGGATCTCGAGGCTGACCTCTCGCAAACCGGGCGTTCCACGGTCGCTGCCACAGGATACCTGATCCAGTTTTAGACGCACTTCACCCAACTCAACATTTCCGCGGTCTGGTGCAAAATCCACTTCCCGCCCGACCATCCAATTTGCCAGATCCTGTTTGGTGGTTTCAGATGTCAAGCGGGTACCGATCTTCCGCCCGTTGCGCAGAACGGTCACCCGGTTGCTGATCTCGATCACTTCATGGAGTTTGTGGGAAATAAAAATAATTGCATAGCCATCTTTTACCATTTGGTGCATGATGACAAAAAACTCGTCCACTTCCTGCGGGGTGAGGACCGCGGTGGGCTCGTCAAGAATGAGGAGTGCAGCGCCGCGATACAACGCTTTTATGATCTCCACCCTTTGCTGCTGACCAACCGATAGCTGCCAGACATAAGCATCCGGGTCGATCTTCAAACCGTAGATGCCCGCCAGCTCCAAAATACGCTTTGAAACCCGGTCCAGATCCGTCAACGGTCCGCGGGAAGATTGCAGCCCGAGCGCAACATTTTCAGCAACAGTCAGGGTCTGCACCAGCATGAAATGCTGATGGATCATTCCGATGCCGTGATTGATCGCATCGGTGGGAGAGGCAATGGAAACCTGTTTGCCATTCAGAAAGATCTGCCCTTCATCGGGATGATACATCCCGTAGAGGATCTTCATTAACGTACTCTTGCCCGCTCCGTTCTCACCCAGCAAGGCATGTACTTCGCCGGACTTTACATCGAAGTCCACATGATCGCTGGCAAGCACGCCGGGAAAGCGCTTGGTGATTCCGCGCATCTCGACACTATTGATTCGGGGCCGACCTGAAGGAAGCAAATTAGATTCTGTCATGGCGCCATCCTGAAAAGAGGGAGACATCGGAAGTCCCACATGGGACTTCCGATGTCTGTTATTTCGAAAAACTGAAACTACGGAAGGGTGATCGTGATGGTTCCGTCAATGATGCCCTGAATGGTCGTGTCAGCCAAAGCCTTGGCTTCTTCGGGAAGGGCATATTCGGGATTGTATTCGATCACTTCGCCGCCATTGGCAAGATTTGCCTTGAAGGACTGCCCGCCAAGAGTGCCTTCACCGATCAGGGCGATGATCTCTTTGAGGGTGACTTCCCAGTGATAGACCTGAGAGGCAACCACGATGGAGGGAGCCAGTTCAGACTGGTTGGACTGAGTACCGAACCAAAGAGCGTTCGATTCTTCTGCCTTGCCGATCGCGCCCACAACCATCTGAGCGGTGCCGGTCAACACGTCTGCGCCGGCAGAGATGTGAGTTGTCGCAGCTTCAGAGGCCAGCGCAACGTCTGAGAATGAACCGATGTAGTTCACGTTCACCTGTACGTCAGGGTTGGTCGCGGCAACGCCAGCCTTGAAACCATCCACATAAAGTTTCGCATCGCCGACCTCGATGGGTCCAACAACGCCGATCACTTTGCTGGTGGAGAGGGTCGCAGCCAACACGCCGTTCACGTAGCCGCCTTCCTGGGAAGCCGCTTCATAGGCGAAGATATTGGGCTGGCCGAAAGTCTCAGCGGTGGTGCCCCAAGCGAAACTGGTCTCGGGGAAGTCAGGAGCAATTTCCTGCAGGGAAGATCCGTATTGCGAGCCATGAGCGATCACAAGATCGTAACCCTGGGTGGCGTAGTCACGAATGGCAGCGGCGGCATCATCCACCACAAACATGCCTTCGGAGTAAACGAACTCAAACTTCTCGGGTCCGCCCATTTCTTCCTGGACACGGAGCAGGGCATCGTACATGCTCTGGCTGAAAGCCAGGTCATTGATGGCGCTGGGCATGACCACAGCAACACGGAAGGGTTCCGCGGCAGGAGCTTCGGTCGCGGCAGCGGGAGCTTCCGTTGCGGCGGCGGGAGCCTCGGTTGCTTCAGCGGGAGCTTCGGTGGGGGCAGGCGCAGCGCCGCCGCCACAAGCCGCGAGAACCACGGACAGAACAACTACCAATGTCAATAACCATGCGAACTTTTTCATTATCTTCTCCTTGTTCAATCTTTGTTTGAAACGTTTCATGAAAGAAACGGACAACACACCTTTACTTGTTACACATCGCGCTCGAAGGGCTTTGTCAACGCTGAAGGACCGCGAACCCTTGAAACCGAAGCGATCAACACCAGGATCGTCAAAACGTAGGGCATCATCACAGCAATATCAGACGGAACGGGAATTCCCAAAACCTGGATCCACAACTGTAGAGAGTTGACCATGCTGAAAAGCAACGCGCCACCCAAAACACCCCACGGGCGCCATCCGCCAAAATAAACCAAAGCAACGGCAATAAAACCAAGTCCGCTGGTCATGTTCTGTTGAAAAACATTCAGAAGGGCGATCGACATGGATGCGCCAGCCAAGCCGGAGAGTGTACCGCCAAGAATAATGGTGAAGTATCGAACTCCCGCTACGCTCACGCCCAACGAATCCGCCGCAGCTGGGTTCTCCCCCACAGAACGGATCTTTAATCCAAGCGTGGTCTTGTTCAAAACGAACCAGGCGATCGGAACCAATAAATAAGCACCATAGACCAAAATATTCTGGCTAAAGAAGATCTCGCCCAGCCCCGGTATCTTGCTCAGTATAGGGATTTGAACGGGCGGAAAGCCTTTCACGGTCTCAACCGTTCCCATGAGTTTTTGAAATAGCAAGTCGCTCATACCCAGCCCAAACAGAAAAAAGCCGATGCCGCTGATGCCCTGCTCTGCATTCAAGTTGACAGTGACATAAGCCATAGCCAACCCCATCAGCGCACCGACGATCATGGCGGTAAGAACTCCTAGCCACAAATTGCCAGTGGACAATGCCACATAAAAAGCGGCAAACGCGCCAAGGAGCATCTGTCCTTCCACACCAAGGTTTAGCACCCCGCTGCGTTGACCAAAGGTCTCGCCGATGGCGGCATATAAGTATGGGGTGGCAAGCCGGATTCCAGATGCAAGAATGCCAATTAGAACAGTGAAGGTGAACAGTTCAGATATCATGACACGCTGCTCCCTGTCTGCGATTGTTGGTCAGAAGCAACAGGCGGCGGAGTTTCATCTATTTTTGCGCTTGCCAGCCTTCGGCGTTGTCTGCGGCGGCGCCAAAATTCACTGCTCACAACGAACACCACCACAAGTCCATTCAAGGCAATGACCAACGCCGATGGAACCTGAACGACTCTTTGCATTTTGTTCGCACCGACCAAAAGCGCTCCAAAAAGGATCGAGGCGGGAATGGTCAAAAGCGGATGAAGCTGACCGAACAACGCGGCAACAATTCCATTGAAGCCGGCGCTGCCCGTGAAACCCGATGAAGAGCCATCTGTGATCATGCGGTAATTGACGCCAAAGACCTGAGTTGCCCCAGCCAAACCAGAGAACGCTCCGCTTAACAGCAAGGCAAGTACAACATATCGCTGCACTTTGATGCCTGCATAACGAGAAGCGTGCAGGTTTTGACCCACCGCTCGAATTCGATATCCAAGGGTGGTGCGCCACAAGAGGATGTAAACCAACACCGCAAGGACGACAGCGATCAATGCACCCAAGTGCAATCGGGTGGGCGCCAACCGGGGAAGACGAAATGCTTCGAGCAGACGGGCAGTCTGCGGGATCTTGGAAGAAAGTTCAGCCTGCGAAGGATCGATCATCGGTCCGCGCAGGAGGAAGTTCATTAGTTGAACCGCGATGGCATTCATCATCACGGTACTTAAAATTTCATTGACACTGAAATAAGCCTTTAATACCCCCGGTATGCCGCCCCAGATCGCACCGCCCAAAAAGCCTGCGATCATCGAGAGCGTGATCACCAGCCAGCCAGGCAGCCCGGTAAAATTCAGCCCAACCCAGGTCGCGAGGATCGCACCAATAATCATCTGTCCCTCGCCGCCAATGTTGATCACATCGCCGCGAAAGGAAATGCAGATCCCAAGCCCCACTAAAAGCAATGGGGTCGCTTTTACAAGAGTTTCAGCAAAAGCATTTGTGCTGCCAAACGCCCCATCCCACAAGGCTTTATACGCTTCAACAGGATTAACTTGCAAAACGAACAACATGACTGCGCCAAGCATTAGTGCTGCCATCGCAGCAAAAACGGGGAGCAACGCATCGATCAGGCGGGATATCCATTCACTTTGAAATAGTTTTTTCATGGGCAGATACCAGTCTCCTGTATTATCTCAGTATACTGAAAGCAGGGCAAAGTTGTCAGACATTTTGTAATATGATTTATATGATTTTTGTCCAGAAAAATAAAAAGCCGATCTTCCTGAGAAAATCGGCCTGAAAAAGCATATAGAGAAGGTCGCTGCGGAGATAAACGGCCGAATAAACCCTGTTTGTTATTTTCCGCGTTCGCCGCGAATGTACGGGTTGCCCAATGCGGCGGGCGCACCGATGCGTTTTCGCATCGCCTCACGCGAGCCGATCACCAACACAGCCACAGTGAAAAGATAAGGCAGCATCTGCAGGAAGAATCCAAGGTAGGGGTTGTAATAGAACGGGTTATCAAAACCAAGCAAAACCAGCGGTCCTTGAATGTCCAGGATAAGACGGCGCAGCGCTCCAAAGGCGTACGCGCCAATCGCAGCGCGGACCGGGTCCCACTGAGCAAAGATGACCAACCCAATGGCGATCCATCCCTGACCGCCAGTAGTCAACTCGCTAAACCAACCTGGCGAAACCGCCAGGCTAATGGTCGCCCCTGCCAAACCGGCTAACATTCCGCCTACAAAAACATATAAATAGCGCAATCTGAAAACGCTGATCCCCAAAGCATCTGCCGCAGACGGGTACTCACCCACTGCACGCAGGTGCAAACCTGGGCGTGTGCGATTGATGTAATACCACGACAATGGCACAAGTAAATATCCAATGTAAACGAGAATGCTTTGATCCGTAAAGAAAATCTTTCCCAGAAACGGGATCAGGTCAAGACCGGGGATCGAAAAATTGGGGAGAAGTGAAACCGTCCCTGCCTTGCTCAATCCCTCGCCCAGAACCAAGCTGATGCCTGTTCCCAAAAATGTGAGAGACAGCCCGCTGACGACTTGATCAGCCTGCAAGGTGATCACAATATAAGCATGGATCTGGCTGATAAGCCCTGCGAATAACATCGCAACGACCACACCCAGCCACGGATTTCCAGTAGCGATTGTGGTGCTAAAAGCGCTCATCGCTCCGATCAACATCATTCCCTCAACCCCAAGGTTAAGAACTCCAGAGCGTTCAGCAAACAATTCCCCAAGCGTCGCAAACAACAGCACGGTTCCACTGGCAATGCCGGCTTGCAAGATAATAGTAAAGTCCATGATTATTCCTCCCCGCGTTCAAGCACAATGCGATAGCGGAGCATAAAGTCACTGGCGATCAAGCAGACCAGAATAATTCCCTGGATCATCTTGGGCACGCCCGAGGGTTGAATCTCGCGCCCGGCAAGGATCAACGCCCCGAACAGCACAGAGGCAACGATAATGACCAGCGGATTTAGTTTTGCAAGCCACGCCACAATGATGCCCGTAAAACCATACCCTGCGGCGAGCGGAGCGGTCTGCAAACGATGAACCACACCAGAAACCTCAGACATGCCGCCCAACCCGGCCAAGGCCCCGGAAAGCATCATCACCCAGACAATGTTCTGCTTAATGTTGATGCCGGCATATTGCGCCGCTTGCGGGTTATCGCCGATCAAGCGGATCTCATATCCCCAGCGGCTGCGGAAAACAATGAACCACAATATGACCGCAGCGATGATCCCAAGTACCAATCCAAAATGAGTCGTTAGTCCGCGAAAGAACGGTACTGACTTGGAGTATTCCAAAAGGCGGGGAAGCCAGGCGGTAGTGGGGAACTTCGGGGACATTTGAAATCCGCCTTCGGTCCACACGCCGAAGATCCAAAAGTTGATCCATGCCACAGCTACATAGTTCAACATCAATGTGCTGATGATCTCATTGACGTTAAAGCGCGCCTTCAAATAGCCAGGGATAAAACCCCAAATCGCACCGGCGGCCATGCCTGCCACCATCATCACCGGAATAAAAATGATGCGGGGAGTTTCTTCCGGAAGCACAGGAGCCAGAACGATCGCACTCGCACCGAATGCGCCCATGATGAACTGCCCCTCTGCGCCGATATTCCACAACTTCATTCGGAACGCCACAGAGCAAGCCAGAGCAGCCAAAAGGATCGGCGTCGCTTTCACGATCGTGTCAGACAAAACACCGACATCCCCAAATGACGCCTTTGCGATATGTTGATAAGATTTTATGGGATCGCCGCCGGCTAACGAGATCAACACTCCGCCCAAAATAAGCGCAACGATCAGAGCCACAAAAGACACGACAGCCGGGTACCATGATGGAGGCTCGCTCAGGCGCGGTTCAATCCGAATACGAAAAGGCGGGCGTTTTTTAGTTACAGCCGTTGACTCAGCCATTTGTAGGTACTCCTTCTTTTTGGATTTGATCAAGCGGCGTGCCGGTCATCATTTGACCGATCGTATCGACCAACTCTTCGTCATGTCCTTCGCCCTTGACCGCCACCTCTCCCATGATCTTTCCTTCGTAAACCACATACACCCGGTCACTAAGCGATAACAACTCTTCCAGTTCTTCAGAAATGAGCAGCACCGCGGCTCCAGCCTCACGCTGGGCAAGCAATAATCGATGGACGCCTTCGATCGCTCCGACATCCAATCCACGGGTGGGTTGAACGGCGACCATGAAAGAGGGCAGTCCCGAGATCTCGCGTGCGAGGATCACACGCTGGAGATTTCCGCCGGACAGTAATCGAACAGGTGTGGACACGTTGGGAACAACAATGTCGTAAGCCTGCTTAAGTTCATTGGCGAGTTTTGTTGCAGCTTTCATATCCAGCAAGCCGTTCTTCAAGATGGGCGGCTTGCGATATTTTTTCATTATGACATTATCAGTAATGCTGAGGTTGGGAGCACTTCCCACATGAGTGCGGTCTTCCGGGACATAAGCCATGCCATGCTGAATCCCGAACAAAGTGCTATGGTTGCTGACAATATCTCCGCCAAGCAAGACCTGCCCCTTCTTGCATTCGCGCATACCAGAGATCACTTGAGACAACTCGCTCTGACCATTACCAGCCACGCCTGCCACGCCTACGATCTCACCGGCACGGACGTTGAGCGAAAGACCGCGCAAGGCGGGCAATCCCTTGTCATTATCAGCGTGGATGTCACGCACATCCAAAACCACCTCCCCGGGGTTGCCAGGCTTTTTGTCGAGCGCAAAGATCACATCACGCCCAACCATCAAACGCGCAAGGTCCTGACGCGACACGCCTTTCGAGGGCACGCCGGATGCCGTGGATACACCCTTTCGCAAAACGCTCACACGGTCTGCAATGGCGCTGACTTCCTGTAACTTATGACTGATGAAAATAACAGACTTACCCTGGGCGATCATCGCGCGCAGGGTAACAAATAATCCTTCAATTTCCTGCGGCGCAAGCACTGCGGTCGGCTCGTCCATGATGAGCACATCCACGCCGCGATAAAGCATTTTTAGAATTTCAACACGCTGCTGTTCCCCCACCGATAACTGCCAGATCTTGGCGCGCGGATCGACCTTCAACCCAAAGCGGTCACCCAGATCTGATATCTTCGCGTCATACTCAGGCAAACGCATGATAAAACGCGGATCATCCAGCCCGAGCAAAATATTTTCAGTGACAGTCTGCGAAGGCACCAGCATAAAATGCTGATGGACCATGCCGATGCCGGCCTTGATCGCGTCACGCGGCGAGGAAAAGACCTTGGGCTCTCCCTTGACATAGATCGTGCCGGCTTCCTGCCGATACAGGCCGGCCAACACGTTCATCAATGTACTTTTGCCAGCGCCGTTCTCGCCCAGCAAGCCGTGGATCTCGCCGCGTTGCAATTTGAAATCCACATGGTCATTCGCCAGCACACCGGGAAAGCGTTTGACAATGCCGCGCATTTCAACGATCAAGTTTTGTTCTGGTGTTGAGGAGGTCTGTTGTGTCACTGATTTACTCCTGCGATCCAAGATAATAATTGCAAAAATTATACTTACGAAAAGGGCTAGAACCCCAAAGGAGTCCTAGCCCTTTCTTCAAATCACTTTTATTGCGGGAGTTCGGCGGTAATGCCTTCAGCCCACCACTTCATACAAACTTCGACGGAGCAAGGCAGACCAAACTCGGGGAACGCATCGAGGTCAACCTGTTGGAGACTCTGACCTTCGGGCAGAACTACATTGCCCTGATTGTCATTGATCGGACCAGTGAAGACATCGAAACGGGTGAATTCACCAGCGAGCATCTTGGCGAGGATATCCTGAACCTCGGCGATGACGGCAGGATCGAGATCCTTCACGCCGGGCTGCATTTCCTGTCCTTCCATGAAGCCATAGAGACCGAGAGCGCCAGTTTCGGCATCAAAGTACTGCCAACCGGGCTTGTAAGTGCCGGCAACCACCTGCTCGGTGATGTCAGCATAGACGGGTCCCCAGACCCAGTACGGGGCGGTGAGACAAGCGTCCACTTTGCAGGATCCGTACCAGTCATAGGTTACGCCCCACTTGCCTTTTTCCTGAGCAACGTCAGCAACGGCGGGGGTATCGGCACCGGTGAACACAACCTGAGCGCCGGCATCGAACAGGGAAGCGGCGGCTTCCTTCTCAATGATCGGGTCATGCCAGGTGTTGATCCAGCGGACATCCATGGTGCATTCGGGGCAGGTCTTCTTCATGCCCAACGCAATGGCGTTGCCAAGGCGAATTTCTTCGGGGATCGGGAAGGTAGCCATGTAACCAAGCTTGGGATTTCCGTCCTGCTTGGCGCGGGCACCAGCGAGCATACCAGCCAGGAACTTCATGTTTTCCATCGCACCCATCAAGTTGCCAAAGTTGGTTTCATTGGAGGCAATACCGGTGAGGTGGACGAACATGACATCGGGGAATTCTTCAGCAACAGCGGCCATCGGGTCGCCAAAGCCAAAAGAGGTACCGAAGATGAGGTTAAAGCCCTTGCGGGAGAGACTGCGGAAGACCTGTTCAGAGTCAGCGCCTTCAGGAACGTTCTCAATATAGGCCGTGTGTACATTGGGCACGTTGGCTTCAATGTATTCGAGGCCTTCATAGTGAGCCTGTGACCAGCCGCCATCATCATGGGGTCCGATCAAGACCATGGCAACATTGAATTTGCCATCAACAACTTCGGGGATCTGGAAGCCGCCGGTCTCTTCGACGGGGGCAGCGGTGGCGGCGGGAGCTTCTGTCGCAGCGGGCGCTTCGGTAGCGGCCGGAACTTCAGCAGCGGGTTTTTCTGTGGCAGGAGCACTACCACCACAAGCGGAAAGGACGAGCATGATTGCCAGCGCGAAAATCGCGAGGCGGGAAACATTCTTACGCATTCTTCTTCTCCTTATGAAAATTGAATTGACAGACAAACCGAGCAAAACCAATTCTTGCCTTTAGCCTCCTTTCAAATTGTCTAAGCAATTCTGCCGGACAGAGCCAACTTTTAGGGAGCCGGCACCATTATAAACATTTAAGGCTTGCACTCAAATTTCTTTTGTACTGTTTCCAATATGACATTCTGCTTTGAGCTGCTTTCCGTCTCACGAGCGATCCGTTCCCAAAGCTTGCACAAGGGCGGACCCACATATTTCTTTGATACTTGATAAGAAGATTGAGATAATTCTACCGCTATTTCCCAATCTGATTGATGAGCATACCCTTCGATAAATACGAATCTTTCAATCGGGTCATTGGGATAGTCACCCGATGCAAAAGCTTGTTCTCCAAGAGCAACCACTTCATCCCAATCCCCCATCTGCCGCGCGAGGTCAGCTTTCTGAAAATAATAGCACCAACCATGCGCGGGCTCAGGGCCATACACCTGCGGCATGCGAGAAGTCGTTTCGCTCAAGATCGGAACAGTGGAGGAAAGCAAAGCCGCGTCACGCAAATATGTATCGTCAGGGATCAACCGATTCACAGCATCGATCTCAGGGTCAAGTAGCCGCAAGCAACGCGGCGGCGAATAATAAAAAACCACAGTTTGCGAGGTATTCCCACTAAACTTACCCGCCAGAAAATCATAATCGATCGGTACGCCCGATGATAATTTTGCAGACAGTTCATCGCGGTTGGTTGGGTAGAACAGAACGTAATCTACAACATCTGAATGATTTTCAGGCGCGTAGACCCAATTTAACGCCGCGCTCAAGGAATTATCCGCATAATATTCAAGGTCTTCGTTCAGCAAGACCATCGTATTTTTTTCTAGCCCAGGCGCGCGCCAGGTCATCTGCCAGAAAAGATTTTTTTGATACGCCCAATCACGGCGAAATTCATTTGCCCACAAAAACTGACGTCCCGCCGCAAGGGCGATCAAAAGCACCGCCGCCGCATATTTTATTTTGGTTGGAACAAATTCAAGCAGTCCGGCAAGGACAAAAACAACACCGAGCAAAAACGATAATGTTGCGCGATTTGCCGGGAAGCCAAGCGAAACCGGAACCCCGGTCAACCAGAATGGAGGACCCGCGAGGAATAAAGACACAACTCCCAGACCGATCAGCCACGCTTTATCTTTTGCGGTCGATTCGTCGCCTTCAGCCTGCCCACGCCACCCAAACACTACCAGCCCCGCGACAGCGATCACCACCGCTGAATAGATCAGGGTAATGCGCGGACCATCCACAACCGGGTTGGGGAAGCGGAAGATCAATCCCCACGCCGCACCGGTGACAGTCCACAGGCTGGTAAAAATATTCTGCAATAGCAGGGAAATGGTCTCAAGCGGAGCCTCAGCCAGTTGATCTTTTATGCTAAAGCCATACACTTGATTATTGAAAATAAACATCCGTGACAAAACTGCCAGCACAAAAACTGCCAGATAGGGAATCCACAGTTTGAGGGTGCGAATGATCCGCTCTTTGGGAGAAGGAACATCTCGCAGCGAAGTCCAAAGAATAAAGGGACGCACCAACTCCAGGACGAAGAAATATTCCATCATCCAAAGGTTGAGCGCGGAAAATATCAAAGCGGGGATGGTCCTGCCGCGCAACATCAAATAATACGAGAGGAGGAAGAAAATTAGTACGATGAAAAAGTGACTGAAGAGGTAACTGACCGGCTGCTGATTGAAGCCCGGGTAGAGCAAAAAGACCAGGCTGATGGTGAGCGCAAATTTTTCTTTTTGGGGAAAGAGCTGTTTGACCACAGCCCACAAGGTCACTGCGCCAAGCCAGCGGGTAATGAGTGCAAGAACCTGCCAATAGATCGGCACCTGGGGCAGCAGGCGGGTTGTAACCTGATATAGCAACGCCCACACAGGGCGATTGGTTGAAAAATATTTCGTCATCGCCTCAGTCCCCAATTGATAACGAATCCAGGACATAGGCAGATCATCCCAATAAAAACCCAATTGAGGGATGAGCAAGCCATATGCCAGAATGGCAGCGATGAGGAGTGTGACTGCGGGATGAAGACGTTTCATATTTTTGATCGCCTGACTGATAGTCAGATAACTTTTAGCGAGCAACCTCGTTATCTGACTATCGATTCAGGAAATCATCAAATTAGGGAACGATCCAGGTGCCGGTTTCGCCTTTGAGGGCGCGGCCGATATTTTCAGGGTTGGTAATGAGGGCTTTGCCATTCGGCATCGCTTCAAGATACCAGATGATCGCCTGCACTTTGGGAGCCATGGAGCCTTTGGCAAAATGAGTCCCTTCGGCGAGGTAAGCCTTTGCTTCTGCAAGCGTGATCTTATCGAGCCATTTTTGTTCAGGCTTGCCAAAGTTGATGGCAACCTTTTCGACCGCGGTAGAGATGACGAACAAGTCCGCCTTGATCTCGCGTGCCAGCAACGATGAAGCATAATCCTTATCCACGACCGCCGCGATGCCTTCATAATTTCCATCGCCCGGATCGACCACCGGGATGCCGCCACCGCCCACTGTGATGGTGATGATACCCTTCTCGATCAGGGTCTGAACGGTTTCAAGCTCAACGATCTCTTTTGGCATTGGCGAAGCGACTACGCGCCTCCACCCTCGCCCCGCATCTTCAACCACGCTCCAACCTTGTTCACGCTGACGGCGGTCTGCATCGTCCTTGGACATGAAACCACCAATCGGCTTGGACGGCTTTTGGAAGGCGGGGTCATTCTTATCAACCAGAGTTTGGGTGATGACCGTGACCACCTTCTTTTTGATTCCACGCTGGTAAAGAATGTTTTGCAGATTTTGCTGAAGGGCATATCCGATCGCCCCTTGGCTATCCGCACCGCAGACTTCCAACGGGACTTCGTGCATTCCTTCGACCCTCGCGGCGATCTCTGAACGCCTGAGGATAAACCCAACCTGCGGGCCGTTGCCGTGACCGATGGCCACTTCCCAGCCTTGCTCGATCATATCGGCGATGTGAACGGCGGTCTCTTTGGCGGCCTTGTACTGGCTTTCCACCGAAACATTTTTCTCATCAACGATCAACGAGTTGCCGCCAATGGCGACGACAGCTAATTTTGACATTTAGTCTCCTGATCTATTTGTAATCATGGATTGGCAGTCACGTAGTCTTTCAACCGAATAACGCGAGACTACGTGACCGTTCATCCAAAAAGCTCACTAGCTCATGGTCAACGCCATCACAGCCTTTTGAGCATGGAGGCGATTCTCTGCTTCATCAAAGACCACAGACTGCGGACCATCCAAAACGCTGGAGGTCACTTCAATGTCACGGTCGGCAGGAAGCGGGTGCATATAGATCGCGCCTTCCTTGGCTACCTTGAGCTTGGCATCGTCCATGATCCAATTCTTGTACATATCCTGCAGACGCTTGCCCTCGACCTTGTCGGTGGTGGTCAATAGCGGACCCCATGACTTGGCATAGATGACATCGGCATCCTTGCAGGCTTCGGTCATGCCGTCTTTGCTGTCAATGATCTCGAAGTTGGTGCCGGCGATCTTGGCCTGCTCTTTGGCCTGCTCAACGATCTCAGGCATGAGCGGGAACTCGGGCGGGTAAGCGAGGGTCACATCCATGCCAAAGCGCGGCATTTGAAGGATGAGGGATTGCGGAACAGAAATCGGCTTGAGGTAGGAAGCGGCGTAAGCCCAGGAAACCACGATCTTCTTCTTGCGCAGGTCACGGCCTTTCTTTTCCATGATGGTCATCAGGTCGGCGAGGCACTGGAAGGGATGATACACATCGCATTGCATGTTCAACACCGGGGCACGGCTGGATTTGGCAACCGCATTCAGGTAGGCGTTACCATCGCCATAATCACAATGGCGGATGGCAATTCCGTCGAAATAGCGGCCGAAGATCTCACCGATCTCAACCGGGGTGTCGCCATGAGAGATCTGGGTGGTGTTGCTGTCGATGAAAGCGCCGTGACCACCAAGCTGAGCCATGCCCGCTTCGAACGATCCGCGGGTGCGGGTGGACGAGAAGAAGAACAACATCGCCAGCACCTTGTCGCGCAGGTAGGGATGCGGCTCGCCAAGAGCGCGCTTGCGCTTCAGGTCCCACGCTACTTCAAGAACGGTTTCTACTTCTTCCTTTGTAAAATCCAGGTCGCCGATGAAATCACGGCCGCGAAAATTGGTTTGCATTTCTTAATCTCCTTGTTTTTTTATTTATTATTTTTTACTCACATTTTCACGCGCAATTCTTCAGCGCGGAAAAATCTATCGTTCCAATACAGCCTTGCGCCCTCGCAATACCCAACCGAGTCACCCCATTTGGTGAAATCGACATCAGGCAGGCACGCCGCAACGCTCAACTCTACGACCCCGCCATGATTGATGACCAGCGCAGACCGTCCCTCTGCCAGGAAATCCATGAGATCGGCATAGGCCTTCGTCAGTTTCCTGGCATACTTGGCGGCGGGACCGTCGTTCTTCAACACTTCTGCATATCTCGAATAGGGCTGCGGCCACGGGACCTCCGCTTCCACACCGGGTCCATAGGTGTTGAACAACTCATTTTGCTCGTCCACAGCAAAGCCCATGGCAATGGCAGTCTCGAAGGCACGCGGCAAAGTGGATGTGACCACCCGGTCGAACGGACCGAGGTTCTGCCCCACCAAGCGAGCCAACGTAACTCCCTGCTGCGAGAGATGGTCGCCCGCCCTGCGAATGCTGTGCCGCCTGATCTCGAGTACCTTCATGAACGGGTTATTTCCCGATCAGGCTGGCAACCAATGCGTAGAACTCAGTGGCTTTGACCATGTCGTTCAGCGGAACAGAATCGCGGACAGTGTGCGCGGTCTCCTCATCGCCGGGACCAAACCCGATCGAAGGAATGCCGGCCTTCCCAGCCCAATAGATGCCGTTCGTGGAGAAGTTCCACTTGCTGCTCGGTGAATCGGTCAGCCCGATGGATGTGCGGGCAGTCTGCCCGGCTTTCACGAGCGGGTGGCTTTCTTCCAATGCCCAGGCGGGGAAATATTTATCCACGGGGAAGACAAAGCCGGTGTAGGAAGGATCGTCATAGAACAACTCCTCCACCTTGACGCTGTCTTTCAATTCAGCGGGGATCAGATCCTCAACCTGCTTCTTGACCACTTCCTTGGTTTCGCCAAAGGTCATGCGGCGGTCAATGTAAATAATGGCTTCATCGGGAACGGCGTTAATGGACGGGGTCTGCACGTGCATATCTGAAACGGTGATCTTGCCGTGACCCAAAAATTCGTGATCACCAAGTTTCGGTTCAAGGTCGCGGATGCCGGCAATGATAGGCAGCAATTTATAGATGGCGTTCTCGCCGAGGTGATTGCTCGCCGCGTGAGCCGATTTACCCTTGGCTGTCACTTTCATCTCGAGGCGGCCTTTATGCCCGCGATAGACAAGCATCTTGGTCGGTTCACCGATAACAACAAAATCGGGTCTGATCTTGGGGTCTACTTCGACAAAAGTGTTGGGCGCAATACCATCGCACCATTCTTCCATGTTGCCGAAATAGTAGGCGGTCCAGCCTTCGAGCAGACCAAGGTCACGTGCGATCGCCAGCCCATACACCATGCCGGGGGTACTGTTCTTCTCGTCGCAGGCGCCGCGGGCATAGAAAACGCCGTCTTCGATCTTGCCGATGAAGGGATCCCACTCCCATTCACTCGGATCGCCCACACCCACCGTATCGATATGCGAGTCAAATACGATCACTTTGGGTCCATTGCCAATGCGCCCAATGGTATTGCCCATCTTGTCAAAGCGGACTTCATCGTACCCAAGCTTTCGCATCTCTGCCTGAATGCGTTCACCCACGGGACCGATCTTGGAATCCATCGAGGGAATGGCGCAAATATCGCGCATGAATTGAATGATATCCGCGCGGTATGCCTCCACACGTTTTTGTATTTCTTGAACCTTGTCTGTCATTTTTTTCTCCTTGGTTTACGTATTGAAAGTCAGGCGGAACTCACCTAACGAATTGCTAATTTCCCACACGCCGGACAACATGGAAGTGAAAGTATCCGGGTATGAAGTAGCTGAGGGAATAATCGACGATATGATTGTTGCTATCAAAAAGTTGAGAGTGAAAATGCAAAAGCACGTCGCCACGCTGGATCTGCAAAGCCTTGGCAACTTCGGCGGTTGCGCCGATCGCGCTGACATTCGCGCGTGAAGATGCCAGAGGATCGCCGCGCCCCAGCAAAAAGTCCAGCACTGATCCGTGGAAATTGGCAGGCAGGTCTTTGGAGTGCAAAAGGGACTCAGGCAGAATATCCACCAGATAAGCCACCGGCCTGCCATCCGCCCGCATGACACGCCGGACTCGGGTTAATAAATCATTGACCTTGACGTTCAATTGACCGGCGAGTTCTTCATCTGCAGAAACGGCTTCCACACTGAGGTCACTCACGGTCACTTCAAGTCCGAGCCGCTTTGCCATGGTCTCGAGGCTTTCAAGCACCTCAAGCCCGCTGTCCAAAGCCTGCACCTTGCCAACGACAAAGGTGCCCGATCCTTGACGCCGGCGGATCAATCCCTGCGTTTCAAAGGAACGCATCGCCTCGCGCAATGTGGCGCGTGAAACCCCAAGTCTTTTTGCCAGTTCAGGTTCTGAAGGCAATCGCTGTCCTGCCGGCGAACGTGAGATCAGGTCAGCCAGATCAGCTTGTAATCTTTGAAACGGAAAGTTAGCCATAAATCCTCAATCTTCCAGCACAGGAATAAAATCAAAACGCGTCACATCCACCAAACCTTTATCTGAAATTCGCAGTTCAGGGATCACCACCAAACCCATCAAACTCAATTGCATATTCGGATTGTTCAGCTCACAGCCACAGGCTTTAAACCCTTCGAGCACCGAGCCGGCTTTCATTGCCACCACCTCGGCATGTTCATTCGACATCAGCCCCGCGATCGGCAGGTCCACGAGCCCAACCAATTCCCCGTTGATCACAACCGCCTGCCCCCCGCCGCGCTTTGCCAATTCGTTCGCCGCGACGGCCATACTGGCTTCGTCGGTACCGACCACCATCATCTGGTGGCTGTCGTGTGCCACGGTCGAAGCGATCGCGCACTTTCTGGTGAACTCAAAACCATTCACCAACCCAACTGTCACCTTACCCGTGCCGCGATGACGTTCCACCACCGCGATCTTGGCCAGGTCACGCTTGAGATCGGGTTTGATCTCGCCGCCTTCCGCCTTGACCTTCATCCGCAAATGACGGGTCGGCGCTTGATTTTCGATCACGCCGATCACGTTCGCGTTCACCTCCGCCCCGTCGGCTGCTTTTGTCCGAAGAATAAAATCCTCCGCCTTTAGAGCACGCTTCAAATGAACTGACCGTGTGGCCCATTTTGGATATTTCACCGAGGGCAGTTGAACCGTGAGTTTGCCGTCTTCAGCAATGACCTGCCCTTTGGCAATCACCATGTCTGCTTTGAAATTCATCAAGTCTTTCACCAGCAGTACATCTGCCCAGCGACCGGGCGCGATCATGCCCATTTCTCTTGTCAGACCGAAATGCTCAGCCGAATTGATCGTGGACATTTGAATGGCGGTCATCGGGTTCAGCCCTTCGCTGATGGCGTGCCGCAAGACACGGTCCATGTGACCTTCGTGTGAGAGGGTCGCCGCGTGTGAGTCATCCGTGCAAAGCAGGAAGCGGCGGGAGTCGAGCTTCTTCTCTGTAATAGCTTTCACCTGCGAAGCAACATCATGCCATGATGAACCATAACGAAGCATGGACTTCATGCCCTGACGCACACGCGCAACAGCATCTTCGACCCGGGTGCCTTCGTGGTCATCTTCTGCGCCGCCAGCCACATAACCGTGGAAGGGCAGCCCGAGGTCCGGCGAAGCGTAATGACCGCCAATGGTCTTGCCCGCCGCGTGCGTGGCAGACATTTCATCCAGCATTTTCTTGTCGCCCATGAAAACACCGGGGAAATTCATCATCTCACCGAGACCGATGATCCCATCCCAATTCATGGCTTCGGCAACTTCCTTCGGTCCAATGGATGAGCCGGGAGTCTCCAGCCCGGGGGCCGAGGGAACACACGAAGGCATCTGCACCCAAACGTGGATGGGCTGCTTGCGGGCTTCATCCACCATCAACTTCACGCCCTTTAGCCCAAAAATGTTCGCGATCTCATGCGGGTCAATGAACATGCCTGTTGTGCCGCGCGCAGCCACTGCCCGCACAAATTCCGTCACTGTGACCATGCCAGACTCAACATGCATGTGAGCATCGAGCAGCCCGGGGACAAGGAAACGCCCCTTCGCGTCGATCACCTGCGTCGCTTTGCCGATCGTATGATTGGCATCTGCGCCCACGTAGGCGATGTGACCATCCACGATGGCGATATCTGTGTTGGGAATGATCTCACCCGATTGCACACAAACCCACTTGCCGCCGCGGATCACGAGATCGGCCGGGGTGCGCCCCATGGCAACATCAACAAGAGCGCGAGTCAATTTAGTGGACGGTGTCATTCTGTCTCCTGGCGCGCAATGCGCCAAACATGCTGTCGTTATAAATCAATTAAAAGCCGGGGAATTGCGCCAGCACGATCCGAACAAGATAGGAAAGCACAAGAAGGAAGGGAATGATCGGCAGCACCCACGCGATCAAAGTCTCGTGTTTGCTGATGGCGAATGCCGATCCGAATTGAAGCAATGGCAGCAGACGTACAGCGATCAAAATTCCCGACCATGCTCCCCAGGTGTGGGTAAACGGCATGGTAAATATAGCAGCCAGCACCATCAATATTGGTTCGGACCTTACAAGGGCAATGACCATCAAAACAAGTGTCAAACCCGCAACGGTCACACCGACCATTCCTTGAGTAAGGGTAGCCATCAGATAATCAAACCAAGCCATACGATCTCCTTATTTTCGTAGATTCGAATAGATATAGATCACGGTGGAGAAAAAATCTTTCACCCGTTCAACAGTCTCTTCGCCGCTTTGATATGCTTCTCCACCAGTCTGCCGCGATCCACAGTGACAAGCTGACCTTCCTTCACCACGAACTTTCCGTTCACCACTGTGTAATCCACATTGACCGACTGCCCAAAAACGACCGCCGCGACCGGGTCGTGCATGCCTGCAAAGCCAAGTTGATTCAAATTGACGGCAAAGAAATCAGCGCACTTGCTTGATTCCAAACTGCCAATATCTGAGCGTCCCAACACTGCAGCGCCGCCCCGTGTGCCGAGGTGCAATGCTTCGCGGGCGGTCATCAACTTGCGGTTGGGGTCCGCGGATAATGAATAACCTGTGATGCCTTCCTTGAGGCGGGAAAGCAACATCGCGTTGCGGACTTCTGCCAACAGGTGCGATCCATCGTTGGATGCGGAGCCATCCACACCCAAACCGACGTTCACGCCGGCGGCGCGATATTCCTTGACCGGAGCAATACCCGAAGCCAGGCGCATGTTCGAGGTCGGGCAGTGAGCCACTCCGCAATCATGTTTTGCGAAGACTTTTATTTCTTCGTCATTGACCCACACCGCGTGTGCGAACCACACATCGCCGCCCACCCAGTCCACTTCCTGCATGTAGCCCACCGGGCGATGACCGAACATCTTCATGCAAAACTGTTCTTCGTCTTCGGTCTCTGCGAGGTGCGTATGCAGATGCACGCCATATTCCCGCGCCATCTTCGCCGATTGCTTCATCAGGTCAGAGGTCACGCTGAACGGCGAGCAAGGCGCCAGCACGATCTGAGTCATCGCGCCGGGTTTTGAGTCGTGATATTTTTCGATCAACCGTTGTGAGTCTTTGAGAATGTTCTCTTCGGTATCGACGACTGAATCAGGGGGCAGCCCGCCTTTTGATTCGCCGAGACTCATCGATCCGCGCGATGCCTGCAAGCGAACTCCGATCTCGAGCGCAGCGGCGATCTCATCGTCCAGCTTTGACCCGTTCGGAAAAAGGTAAAGATGATCCGATGCGGTGGTGCATCCCGAAAGGGCGAGTTCTGCCAGGGCGGTCTGAGTCGAAATAAAAATATCATCAGGCTGAAGACGCGCCCAAATGGGATACAAGGTCTTGAGCCAGTTGAAAAGATTCGCATCCTGCGCTGGAGGCACGGCGCGCGTGAGCGTTTGATAAAAATGATGATGCGTGTTGACAAGCCCCGGCAGCACCACATGACCCTTGAGGTCGAGAACTTCATCGGCAGATTGAGGAAGGTCGCGGGTCAACCCGACCTGTTCAATGATGCCGTCTCGAATAAAAAGACCACCCTCGGGAATTTCCCGTTGATGGTCATCCATTGTGACGATGTAAGCGTTTTTTATGAGGAGAGTTGTCATAGCGGTTAACCTTTAGCCATTAGCAATCGGTCTAGTTGTCTGACAACTTCTAGTGTAGCAAAAAAGAGGAAGGATGTCAAACTCGATTCCGCCCGGGTGACAACTTTATCTTGTCATAAGAGCCAGGGAATGAGCAGGGCTGTCTTTCGCCGGTACTCCGCGTACGCTTCACCGAACTCCACCAAAAGTTTGCGCTCTTCAAAGTAAGCGCCGATCAAGGTGTAGATGGTTGCGCCAATATATACAGTGAGGGTATTTTGAGTCATGGTGGAAGTCAGCCATACGAAAAGCAGACCAAAGGTATAAAGCGGATGCCGCACCACACGATACAGTCCGCGGGTGACAAGCGCGCCTGACTTCTCTTTTTCGAACAGTTGACGAAGCCCAATAAAGGACAGTGAATCCGTTTGCAGGAATGCGATCAAAAGCATGAGGATGGAGAATAGCTGCCCGCCGAACATCATCAGATTCCACGGGGAGGGAATCTCATAGACCACCTGATCGGGCAGGGATTCCATCAAGTACAAAATAGGGAGGAAACTCAACCCGGCGAAAAGATTGTAAGCAAGGCGGTAATAATCCGCATCCCCCATTCGCAGGCGAAAGAGGTCTTTCGCAAGATGCGATGCAAGGAAGGAGTGAACAAGCCCCCAGACGGCAAGAGTGGAAAGAAGAATGATTATGCTCATGATCGTGTGTCCTATAAAAATAATGACGACCTGAGGTCGTCATTATTTTACGTTTTGTTTTTTTACATCAAAGTACGAAATTACTCCGCACCAAAAGCGGGCAGTTCCATGGTCTCATCACCCACCTGAACGATGTAATACGGTTTCCATGCCACGCCAAAGTATTGCACAAAGATATCGGTCTTCTTCGGCTTGACCGACACTTCGCTGATCTCATTCACAACACTTCCCCAGCGGTTATTGATCTCGCCGACAACGCTCTCGCGCTGACGTTCAAGATCGGCGAGGTCTCGCTTGAATTGTGATATCGCCTCTTCCGATTCGCGGACTTCCTCTCTGGCATTCTGCGCCATGCGATACTTGGAGACCGAGGTGGAGATGCTCTTCTTGCGCCCCAATCCCAAAATCCCGGCGATCGTCTCTGCGCCGCTGATACCTGTCTCAAGGTTGCGATTCTGCAGATCAGATTGGTCCTGCTGAAGTTCCCGCTCTTCGCGGAAAAGTTTATCTTCAATAGACTTGATCTTCTTTTCAAGCGCGGCGGTCTTCTTGGCAATTTCTGCATCACGGGCATCACGTGCCGCATCTGCGCATTCCTTCATAAATTCTGCCTGCGTAACATCAGGTCCGGCAAAGATCTTCAAGGCGAGGTTTGCCCGCGCAGTGACTTCGGTATTGCGGAAGAGCCAATCGTTAAAATCCTTCTGCAAGGCGGTCATCATCTTGGCGTCGTTGAGCGGGGATTCCATTCCACTGAAGCGAGCGCCGGGGGCGGGCATGGTTTCCACTTTGTCGAGGGAAGGACCAGCATAGGGGAATTCCTCCCAACGAACCACTCCGCGGCGATCCAGAGTTTCCACAAGTGCAGATTTGGTCAGGTCGCTATCCACGCCATACTTGCGGTCGAAGATGCGAACCTGCGCCGAGGCAAGTAATGTCGGGCGATACAAAATAGCCTGGATCAACGCCTGCCCGGGCATCGATCGCTTCGAATACTGAAAGGCTTCGGGCAGCGAGTAATTTTGCGGCAAAAAGTATTCACGGATTCCCGAAGGCAAAGATGGTTTGGTGAGAGAGCCATTGGCGGTCGTTTGCTGGCGGCTGGCAGTGGCCGGGGTTGAGGATTGAGTCGGTGCGGTCTGGCGAGCGACATCTTGAACTTGTTGGAAGGTGACAGGCTGCGAGGCAACAGGCTGCGCGGAAGGAATCGCAACCGGCTGCATAGCCTCCACCGAAGGTTTGACCGCCGCTTTGGGAGTTGAGTCCATGGGCGGGAAGGCGTTATTTGCGCTGCTTACAGCTCCGACAAGTTGATTAAGCGGGCGGATCTGTCCGCGGGTCAGAGGGCCTGCAAGAAAGTTCATCGCCCAACGGGTTTGAAAAAGAATAGGATTCTTTTCGTGAACGTTGTTCATCACGAAAACCCGTTTTCCAAGTGATGAGATAAGTTTATCCATTTCCGCTCGCGAAAAGCCCCCCGCGAGACTCTCCAACCCATCCAGCAGACGGTTCTTGTCACGCTCGGTTTGCAGTTTGCCAATGAACCATGTGCCTGTGTTGGAAAGCGCCTTGTAATCCATGTCCACCGGGTTTTGGGTGGCGAGCAAAAGTCCCAAACCAAATGCACGAGCCTGCTTGAGCATTCTCAGCAATGGCTGCTTGGAAGGAGGGTTGGCTGTGGGCGGAAGGTATCCGTAGATCTCGTCCATGTAAAGCAAGGCGCGCAGGGCGTTGGTGCCAGATTGGGTGCGCATCCAGGTCTCCACCGCAGATAGCAGCAAGGTGGTGAAGAACATCCGCTCACCGTCTGAAAGATGAGCGAGATAAAAGATGCTGTGGCGGGGCTGTCCTTCTGAAGTGAAAAGAAGCGATTGAATATCGAGCGACTCCCCTTCGCGCCATGATTGGAAGGCAGGCGCGGCCAGAATATTGTTGATGACCATCGCCAGTTCCATGCGGTCCTTGGGCGGGAAGAACGTATCCACCGGGAACGCGCCAAGCTTATCGAATGGAGGGGTCTGCGTTTGCAGAATAAGTTCGGTCAGATCAAGATCGCGTCCCTTGCTCCAATGTTCTTCAAAAATGTTCGAGAGCAGGATATGCTCACGCGAGCGAATCGGATCGAGGTCATTCATCCCGACCAGACCGAGCAGTGCGGTCACAGTGCTGGAGATGCGTTCGCGCAGCGCCTCACGGTTCGTTTCCCAATCCAGCTTGGGTGCAGCTAATGAAGAAAGCACGCTGACTGGAATACCCGCGTCCGAACCGGGGGTATAAACTGCGAACTTGATGATGTTCTGCAAATCCAGAATACGGTCGGGACCAATCCCCCACTCTGCCAGCCCATTGCGCCAGGAGTTTGCCGCTTCAGTGGACACCTCTTCCAGTGACTTGCCCGAACGACGCACCAACTCAGGGTCAAGCCACGGTTGAAAATCCTGAGGCAGCAAACTGGGAAAGTGCAGCAATAAATTGGTCAGGTCGCCTTTGGGGTCAATGATGATGGCCGGAACGCCCTGCAACGCGGCTTCTTCCAAAAGAGAAATGCACAAACCGGTCTTGCCGGAGCCGGTCATGCCGGTCACCACAGCATGGGTGGTGAGGTCGGCAGGGTCATACTGCAGCGGGGTCGCTGTTAATTTCGCGCTCTTTGAATCGAATATCTTTCCAAGATAAAAAGTTTCGTCGGTCATCTCGTCTCTCCTGTGTTAGAACGTGCGTGCTAGATGTAAATTTAATCCATTTTGGTTGAAATTGCAATGACACTAAAGAGGCAAAAAAACTGCGAGGAAATTCCTCGCAGTTTTTTGTATCAGATATTTAATTCTGCTCTACGCTTTATCCATCGTCATTCGAATTATCGTTGGAATTGTCATTGCTGTTGCTATTCGAATTGTCGTTGGTATTCGTATTGCCATTGTCGTTGGTGTTCGTGTTGGTATTGGTGTTCGTGTTCGAATTGGAATTCGTGGAATCACCATCGCTGTCATTATCATTCGAACGGTTGTTATCCTTGTCGTCGCTGTCGCTATCATTGGCATTCTGATTATCATTATTGTCGTTGAACTTGCCGTTATCGTCGTCGTTGAAGTTCTCGTTCTGATTATCACTGCCAGAAAAATCAGAATTGCTGTTTTCGTTGTCGTTGCTGTTATCGTTCGAATGTTCGGCTTCGATCTCGACCGGTACGCCGGTGGGAACGACCGAGCCCGCGGGCAGCAGTTGAATGGAATCTACATCCACAAATCCCTGGGCGTTGGTGTGACCGATCACCTGAACCGCCGCGCCACTCTGCAGCATTTCCAGCGGCAGGACGGAAGTTTCAAGGATGACCACGCGGACACCGGAGACATAGGTGATGCCGTTCACATCGGTGAAGACACCCGCGAACTGAATGGTTTCCTTGCGACCCTCGATCAACAACTCACTAACTTCTTCAAGGCGTTCATTCTCAAAAGAATATTCCAATGATTCGCGGCGCTGTTCATCAAAGGCGAGGATCAGGCGTACATTTTCCCAGGTAAGTTTGACACGATAAAGGTTTTCACCAGGTAAAGCGGTCGAAGATGCGCTAACAAGCCCGGTTCCGCTGGTAAGGAATAACGCGGTCAGGGCAAAGGAAATGGCAAGACGTTGAAAGATCGGGATCATACGGCGGGGCGCGGAAACCTTTGCCTCGCGCATTTGAGCCGCATGCTGCAACACCTTTGCGCGTCCACGGCGGACCGCATCAGCGGATGGCGCAGGAGCAGCTATGGAACGAGCCATGAGGGCCGCCTTCAAGATCGGGCGAAGTTCGGCAGCATGATCAGGGTGTTGGGCAAGGACAGAGTCCAGGTCTGCACCGCTTTCAAGTTCTTGCAAACAAATTTCAAAAATATCAAAAATATCATTCATAGTTCACCTTACCAACCTCACGCTGAAGCGCAGCCAGCGCGCGGAACTGGAGAGCCTTGATGGCATTCACATTTTTATTCATCGAGGCTGCAGTCTCCTCCAGAGAGTAACCCTGTCCAAAGCGCAGGGCGAGTACATGCTGTTGTTCGGGAGTGAGTTGTTCGTACGCTTCATTCACCACCCGGTTCTGTTCACGTTCATCCACCTCAGCCGCCACACTTGGTGAGCGGTCAGGTTCGGTATCTGATATCTCTTCTTCGGGGCGGCGATACTTCCGGCGCATGTGATCGATGACAACGTGTGAAGCTGTTCCGATCAACCATCCCTTGATATTAGTCTGCGGAGAGTTGCCGTTTTGGGCAGCTTCCAGCAGGCGCACAAAAACGTCACTGGCAATATCTTCTGCAACGGTCGCGTCGCCGATCCGATAGAGCACGTAGCGATAAACTTCAGAAAAGTGTTGGTCATAGACCGCGCTGATGGTTTGCTGGTCGAGCTTTCGCAATCCATTCAGCGCGGCGCTATCGTCAGGTTGAGACATTTGGTAGGGTAACCCCAGTTGAAAGGTAGTTGGGTAAACTTTTTCTTTCATCGGAGTATACCATCCTGACCAGCGATTGCTTTTACCGGTCAGGATGGTCCAAAATACCTAATTAGCCGCCAGATCCGTTGGAATTATCGTTTCCATTGCCCGATGAGCCGTTGTCGTTGCTGTCGTCATCATCGTCGTCATTGGAATTGGAGTCGTTGGAGTTGCTGCCGTTTCCGTTGTCGTCATCATCATCGTCGTCATTGGAATTGGAGCTGTTGGAATTGCTGGAGTTGGAATTGTCGTCGTCATCGTCGTCGTCAGAATTGGAGTTGCTGTCGTCGTCGTTGGAGTTGTCATCGTTCGAATTCGAATCGTTGCTGTTGTCGTCGTTCGAATTGGAGTCGTTGGAATTGCTGGAGTTGGAGTTGTCATCGTTCGAATTATCAACGGCGACAGGGGCTTCAACACGGGTCACAACGACGGAGCCGTCAGCTTCCACCTGGGCTTCCACTTTGATGGTGTCGCCCACTTTGTAAGGACCATCGCGGACGATGGCGGGGTCAACTGTGATGGTCTGACCGCCGACCACCCACTGATCGCCATTGATGGATTCGATCACGCCGGTGAAATCGACGAGAGCCGCATCCACTTTACCGCCGCCCGGAAAACTGGCAGGGGCAGAAGCGCCGGCGCAAGCACCAATCAACAAAGAAGCCAAAACAAGCATCGGAATAAGGATTTTGGAGATTTTTTTCATTTTTTTTACCTCTATAAAAGATTTGGTTTCTGATTACATGAGAGTAGTCGACAATTTTGTTAAAAAGTTACGGCTGCTCCTCCCCAAATTGGGGGAAAAACAGCCGTATTTGTGAAAATTAGAACTGCCTATTTCGTTTGGGCGTAAATCCGCTTGAATTCCGAGAAAAATTGAGCCGCAATCTGCTCGTTATAGATCACGAGCAGATTTTCATCGTTGCGGGTCTCGGCGCTGTTGGTGAAATTGTACGAGCCGAGGATAACCGTGTTCTTATCGATGATCATTACCTTATGGTGCATTTGTCCGTCATTTCCATCGCGGACCACATCCAGCCCTGCCTGCTGGAATAGGTCGAACTCGGTGCCAAAATTGGAATTAACCTGCTCGTCTTCCATCACGCCAGAAACGATCAACCCTTCGTTAGCCGCAGCGCGGATCGCCTCCCCTATCTCATCTGAGGTGAAGGAGAAAGCCAAAAAATAGATGCTGGACTGGGCATTGTTGATCAGGTCGAGCAGGCTGGCTTGCACGCTGTCGTCGGGAGCGAAGTAAACATCGATCGGCGTACCATCCACCGTCACCCGCGGATTGGGAGTCTCAACCACGACATCGGGACCGAATTTATCGTCCACGAACATTTCTTCAAATTCCTTGGTGTAATTTTCCGCCATTTTCACCGAGCGGATGCGCATGAGGTTGTTATTGTCAGTATAGCCGCCTGAGTCGGTGAAGTTCATTGAACCAAGCCACACTTCAGAATTGTCGATCACCACGAACTTATCGTGCATCAATCCTTCGCGGCGGTCACCTAAAATGGGAATGCCCGCTTCGATCAAGCGCTGCGGATCGGCACGGTCGAGGTTGTCGCTTTCCATCACCATGCGGACTTGCACGCCACGGTCATGCGCATCCAGCAACGCATCACGGATGCTATTCAGACTCAAACTATAAATGGCAACATCCACGGTCAGGCGCGCCGAGTTGATGGCAGAGGCGAGCGATCCATCCGCGCCGCCTGTTTTTTGTGAAGCCAGCGGATTAAGCGGGTCGGTAAAGTACAGCTCGAACCAGCCGCCATTCACGCCATAGCCTGTGCCAAGCGGGATCTCTGTCAGCGAAACAGGTGCGTCGGTTGCAGAGTCAGTTACCGGCGGGGTCGGAGGCGCAGACGTATCCGTCGGCGTGACAGATATACATGCGGTCATCAAAATCAAAAAGGCGATCATGTATGTCGTTGTCTTCTTCATAAAAATTCTCCCGAAGAGATTATAATCCCGCCACCCATGACAGAATCAAATGCAAACAAACAGATCGCGCGCGCGACTGGCACGGTGATGATCGCCATTTTTTTGGGGCAAGTCACCGGGCTGCTGCGCGGCGTGATCGTGGCACGCACGTTCGGCGCATCGCCCGAGCTCGATGCCTTCTTCGCCGCCAACCGTGTGAGCGAGACTTTATTTTTGCTGGTGGCGGGCGGCGCTCTCGGCTCTGCTTTTATTCCGACCTTCACGGGGTTGCTCGCACGCGATGAAAAAAAATCCGCGTGGAGACTCGCCTCCGCGATCGCGAATGCGGTCACACTGACCCTCAGCCTGTTGGCGCTGCTCGTGGCATTTTTCGCCCCGCAAGTGGTGCGCTACGCGCTGGCGCCGGGACTCTCCGAAAACCCGCAGCTCTTCACGCTGACGATCGCCTTGCTTCGCATTCAACTGATCTCTGCCGTGTTGTTCGGTTTGGGCGGTTTATTTGTTGGCATTCTCAACGCGCATCAAATTTTTCTTATACCCGCTCTCACGCCCGCGCTCTACCAACTTGGAATTATTTTCGGCGCGCTTGTGCTTGCGCCATCCATGGGGATTTACGGTCTCGCATGGGGTGTGGTGATTGGCTCGGTTTTGTATTTGCTCGTGCAGATCCCCGCGCTGACCAAACTCCCCCACTTCTCACTTCTCACATCCCATTTCTCACTCGATCTTCAAGATTCAAACGTTCGGCAAGTCATCACGCTGATGGGTCCGCGGCTGCTCGGTGTGGCGATCGTTCAATTAAATTTCTGGGTCAATACCTGGCTGGCATCGCAAATGGTCAGCGGAAGTGTGACTGGCTTGTATTACGGCTTCTCTTTGATGTTGATGGCGCAGGCGGTCATCGCTCAGTCCGCGGCGATCGCGGTCATGCCGACCTTCTCGGCACAGCACGCGCTCGGTCAGCAGGATGAATTGCGATCCTCGCTTGCCGCCACCTTGCGCTCGGTGACCCTGCTCGCCCTGCCTGCCAGTGTGGGACTCATCCTCCTGCGCAAGCCGCTCATCTCCCTGCTCTATCAACGCGGCGAGTTCGACTCACGCGCCGTGGAGATCGTGGCTTGGGCGCTGCTGTGGTACGCGGCAGGGATGATCGGTCACTCCATCATGGAAATTTTGACCCGCGCTTTTTACGCCCAGCACGATACAAAGACTCCCGTTCTCATTGGCACCATCGCAATGGGGTTGAACATTGTGTTCAGCCTTGCCTTCATCAGAGTTTTCGAATCCATTGGATGGATGCCGCACGGTGGACTGGCATTAGCCAACTCTCTTGCCACCGCATTGGAAGCTGTCGCTTTGTTCATTATGATGAGAAAGCGACTCAACGGCATCGAAGGGGCGCACATCGCCAAAGGCATTGGCGCGTCTGCGCTGGCGGCGTTGGGGATGTCCGCGGCGATCTGGGCATGGATCGGCATGGCGGAAGATCTATCCGCGTGGATCGTTACGCCCGTTGGCGTGATTCTCGGCGGCGTGGTGTACGGGGCGCTCGTCTGGATTCTGCGCGTACCTGAGATCCGCATGATCGGAGAGTTGGTCAATCGCCGGCTCTTGCGAAGAAAATAAAAATCAACAATTCAAAATGGAGTGACCTCATGGAAATAACGATGAAGGAAGTATTCGATTTGATGATCAGCGGGATACCGGGCGCACCCTACTCGGAAACCGTTGATACGCTCAAGACCGGCGACCCAAACCGCAAAGTGACGGGAATCGTGGTCACATTCCTCGCTTCCTACGAAGTCATTCAGCAAGCCATCGCAAGCGGAGCCAATCTCATCATCACACACGAGCCGACCTTTTACAACCACCTCGACAACATTGACTGGCTCAAGGATGATGCTGTTTATCAAGCCAAACGAAAATTGATCGAAGAGAATCAACTCACCATCTGGCGCTTCCACGATTACCTGCATTCGCTTCAACCCGACCCGACTCTCGTCGGTCTGCTCAAGCGTCTAGGCTGGACAAATTACGCCCAACCCGATTTGCCTTTCGTATGCCAAATGCCGCCGCGCAAGTTGAGCGAGTTCGTAAGCGAGATCAAAGCCAAGTTGGGGCTATCCACGGTGCGGGTGGTCGGTGATATGCAAATGACTTGTCAGAGAGTTGGGATTCTGGTCGGCGCCTGCCCCGGCGACATGCAGATCAAGATCATGAGCGATCAATCTCTGGATCTGCTGATCGCAGGAGAGATCAACGAGTGGGAGACCAGCGAATACGTGCGGGATTCGTCCGCGATGGGAAAGCCGACAGCCCTCATCGTCACCGGGCATTCCATCAGCGAAGAAGACGGAATGCTGGAGATCGTTCCGTGGCTGCAAGCGCGTTTTCCGGAAATTCCGGTCACGCACATCCCCACTGGTCACGCACTGGTCACAATATAAGCCGAAAAAAGTTATCTGGAATAAAAGCCTGTCACGCGGAATAAAAGGCGGCGGATCAATGTGATCGGCAAGAGCAGAAGAATATGCAGCATCAGGCTCAAGCCTAAAAGGGTGGATACGGTGTTAAGAAAATTATTTAACAGGGGGGCAAGGTTGGTCAACATCCAATCGCCCGCACCTGCAAACACAGCCAGGGTGATAAGCACTGCCACCCACAAGCCAAGTGGAAGCCATGCATCGCGGTCGGACTCGGAAGGCATCATGGTGCTTGAAACCGTGAAGACAAAATAGGACCACAAGTAAAAATCCGGTATTTGCGGCATCAACCTCAAGCCCATTAAAAATAAATTGAACTGCCCATTCACCAACACATTCCACAAAGTATCGAGCTGCATAAAATTAACGCCCAGGACTGCAATGACCACGCTGCCAGAAACCATCGGCGCAAGGCCGATCAGCGAGTCACGAAAGATATCTGAACGCGCAGTTTCCACATACCCCAACTGCAGGCGTCCATCCGGCAAGGGCACAGGCACAATGGATATTTTGCCTGTCCGCACCCGCAAAGCCCATGCCACAAATAAATGACTCAATTCATGCAAGGCAACTCCGGGAATAAACAGAAGAGAGAAAAGGCGGATCGTCCAAACAGAATCTCGGGTAAAGACTTGCAGGATGTACTGGATCTCCCGATGCAAAAGCCGCTGGAAATAAACCAGCGGCAGAAGAATCGCACTAAATAGAATCAGACCGGAGAAAGGCATGGATGCGCTATAAACAGTGAACGACGGACCGCAGTCTGTCGTCAGGGGTCATTTATTTTGCTGCAGCTTGCGCAATGGCAGTAAAGTCTTCGATCTTCAGGCTGGCACCGCCAACGAGCGCGCCGTCAACATCGGGTTGACCGAAGAACTCAGCAGCATTGGCCGCAGTGACCGAACCGCCATACAGCACGCGGATCGCCTGCGCGGTTTCGTTCCCATAGAGTTCTGCCAACGCCGGGCGGATGATATCCTTGACGACCGCATTGGCTTCGAGTCCATTGGACGCTTTGCCTGTCCCGATTGCCCAGACAGGTTCATAGGCGACGATCATACGTGGGGCATATTCGGAAGAAACTCCCCTGAAACTCAGGCTGGTTTGAGCGGAGACAACTTCACGGGTTCGGTTTGATTCGTATTGTTCCAAAGTCTCGCCGACACAAACGATCGGGGTCAGGTCATTTTTTTCGGCCGAGAGCAGTTTCCGATTCACGATCTCATCTGTCTCACCGAAGTACGCCCGCCGCTCGGAGTGACCGAGGATGACATAACGGCATAATTCCCGGACCATCGCGGGAGAGACCTCGCCTGTGAAGGCGCCTTTTTCCTCCCAGTGCATGTTCTGCGCGCCAAGCCCAATGCCCGAACCTTCGAGCAAGGCAGAAGCCGCCATAAGAGACATGAATGGCGGGCAGATGACCTTGTCCACGCCTTGTATCTCACGCAACTTCATACTCATCTTGAAGACCAAATCGCGGGTTTCTGCGATGGTCTTGTTCATCTTCCAATTTCCTGCTACCAGTGGTGTTCGCATGTTGAGTTCCTATTGAATTTTTGTAAGTGTATTTTCAGACATGAAGCGGATCCATTCCGGCACGTTGGGGTCTTTGATCAACAGCGCGAGAATTTCCTTCGCCTCTGCAGCCCTGCCGTCTTTAATCCTTATTTCAGCCTCCAGGAGGCGCGCTTCATACATTTCAGGTTCGAGTTCCTGCGCTCTAAAAAGCTGACTCTTCGCATCGTCCAGAGTGCCGTTGAAAAGAGAGAAACGTCCGCGAGCTACGTGCCCCAATGATTGGCTGACACTATCGATACGGTCGAATATGACCAACAGCGGCATATCCCTTTGCTCTGTGGATTTGTAAACCGCTTCATGCAGGTCTGTTTCCAATTCAACCGGCATCTCCCCTTCACCATATAGCGGAACCAGACGCAGGTATAAGTTCGTGGCCGCCACCCAGGCATCGCGCTTCTTGAAAGATTCGGCCGCTTCCAGGATAAAGGTCTTATCGTTCGGGTCTGCCAAATTCATGGCCTGCGCCAGAGAATCAAAAGCCGGGCGGGGCTGTCGCGCATCCCACAACGCAAGCGCGAGCTGCAAATGCGCCGAGGGATTATTGGGGTCTTTTGCCACGAACTCTTTGGCGGTTTGCACATTGGCATCGTCGGACTGACTGTTACTCGGAGGCGGAATTTCACCAGCCGGGTCAGAAGGTCCACCCGCAACCGGTGTGGATCGTGTTGGCGGGAGCGGTGTCGGTTGGCCGGGTATCTCTGCGCTTTGCGTCGGTGTCGGCGTGTCGGGGAAGAAAGCCGCAAGTGAGCCGCGCTTGCGCAGCGAAAAACCAAGGACAGATACCAAACAAAGCACAATGACCAAACCCAAACTCACCCACATCCAGGGTGAACGGGGTTTTGACTCTTTCACAGTTGCAATCGCCGGGTTTGTTGTTTGAGAAACCTGCGGTTGGACCTGAGGCGCGGCGCTCTGCACGGTCTGGATCGTTCCGTGCGGAAGGGTCATCGCGGTGCCGCGCATCGGAATACCGGCTTCCATCCACGCTTCTTTGAAAGACGAGATAAGTTCCTCGGTCTTTTGATAGCGGTCCAGCCGGTCTTTGGCAAGCGACTTCAAAAGCACACGCTGCACCGGCTCGGGTACATTGGGGTTGACCTTCCTGGGCAAAGGCAGCGGGGTGTAAATATGATCGTGAATGATCGAGAAGGGCGTATCTGCGCTAAACGGGACCTGCCCCACCACCATTTCATAAAGCATCACGCCAAAGGAATAAATATCGGTGCCGGCATCGAGGTCTTTTTTTCCCATCGCCTGCTCGGGAGAAATGTACTGCGGTGTGCCCATGATCGAATCAGAAGACATGGTGGACTCACCTGCTTCCGCGATGCGCGCCAATCCAAAATCGGCGAGGTAGATCATCCCATCGGTCGCGATCATGACGTTGGATGGCTTGATGTCACGATGAAGAATTCCCTGCCTGTGAGCGTATGCCAGAGCCGCCCCGACCGAGTTAACCACATTTTCGATCTCCTCAGACAAAAGCGGACCTTGATTCAGGCGCGCCTTTAGCGTATCCCCTTCGATGTATTTCATAACAAGGTACGGGCGCGCCTCGTGCTCTGAGTAGTCGTAGATCGGCACAATATTCGGGTGTTCCAGTCTGGCAACCACACGCGCCTCGCGTTGAAAGCGCATGGTAAATGACTGGTCCTGGTGAAAAGCCGGATGAAGGACCTTTAAAGCAACATAACGGTCAAGCGCAGCATGATAGGCTTTGAAAACAGTCGCCATGCCGCCTTGACCAAGTTGTTCAATGATCCGATACGGGCCAACATTTTCACCAATGTTGAAAGACATGCTTAAATCTCCGCTTACGAATTTTTACGATTATAGCCGAGTGTTATTAAATCCGGCTCACAACAAGGTAAATTGTCTGTAAACTGAAATGTATAGCAATGTCACTATTTAACTCGCAGTACCTGGATGGAACCATCCCTGCCGGAGAATATCTGCTCGAATTCATCCCCGATCCCGGCATCAACAAACTCATAAATATGGCGATTTCTGCTGGATAAAAAGCTATCCACGTAGATCGCCTGCACCCCGAGCGCAGACAGTTGGGCGTGCAGTTCCTCGGTTGAATTGATCGATCCATCGAGGTCGGCCAGCTCAAAGTACTTCATCCGCGCCGCATAGACCGCTCCGGGCGCGCCCGCCGCAACCAGCGAATCCTGCGGCAGGGATTCCTGCATCAAGACCACAGCCTGCTCCTCGGGGATCTTGCCCCAGGTCTGCAATTGAGGCGGGTTATACGATCCGCGGACGATGACGCCGCCGGCGAAAAAGATGATAAACAACACGGGCTTCAATCCCTGCATGCCATTCAGAGATAGCAGCCGACCCACCCAAAAGATAGTCAACAAAACCAAAGTGTTGAAGTACAGGTAATTTAGCTGCTTTGCCATTCCGACTGCCGACAAGAAAACGAGAATCGCAGTCCACACCCAGAATTCCTTTTCGCCTGCAATGATCACATCGATCAATGACGACACCCCCACCGCCGCAAGAGCCACGACAACGAAGAATGGAGTTTGCAGATATCCCTCACGGAAAAAGGTGAGAAAATAAACGCCGAGGTAGGAAGTCCAGATCAGCAATGTGCCAAGAAGTAACAACTGCCGCTTGCGCGCCAATTCAAAAATTCCCGCCGCAGCAAGGATGAACAAGAGATAGGCTGTCCGCTTGCCATAAGCGGAATAGATCAGTTCAGGCAAGACCTTCAGACTATGAACCACTCTGTCCATCATTGCAGAAGGGTTACGGCGCACCGCATTGAAGACAGAGTATTCATTTTCCTGCGGCGTGCCATATAACCGGCGCGCCTCAAGGATCGCACAGCGGGAAAAACTCTGCACACAAGAATCATTCTCCTGGTACAGTTCGGCTTGTCCCTGCTCGAAGGCGATGTACGACCTTTCCTTTGTACCCAGGACAAAATTCCCGGTTGCCATGCCATAGATCAAAAAGTAACCGAGGACGAATCCAAAAAATGGAAAGACGGTATAAAGAAGGTGCTGAATCTTTCGGGGAGACATCCGCATAAAGAAAAGGGAAATGAATGCGAAGACGCCAAACAGGATCAAACCGTCATTTCGCGACAGGGCAGCCAAACCCAAAAAGAAGGACGTCCAGCCCAATTGTTTTTCTTCACGCAACTCATAAAAGCTGAGCAACTTCCAGAACGCAAGACCAGACATGGCGGCGAAAAGAGCGTCGGTGGGATTGTTCAGGATATCCGTCAGCAAGGTGACAGAAAATAAAATCCCTGCCATGACCAGCGGATGAATCTGATATTTTGCCCGCCTGGCGATCAAAATACACCCGAGCCACATCAAGCCAAACATCAGAAAACGTGCCAGCGAAGCGCTCTGCATCATCCAATACGGAGAGCTTCTGAACGGCAGATAGGTAACCGCAAAGAAGATCGAGACAAAGGGATTCCATTCAAAGGGCGTGAGTGTCCCATTGATCAGGTCTCTGCCCGCGTTGATATAGATCGCCTCGTCCCACAAGTTGATATCCCGCAAGGTCGGCACAAAACGATATGCCATGAAAAGAACCTGCAGCAGGAAGATCAAAATAAGGATCGTGTTTTTATTATCTTTGTAGTCGTTTTGATTCATATCCCTCGACTGATTCCGTATCCATTAACTCTAAATGACTCGGCGGTAATAATGTTAAGAACCAGCCATAACGTATGGCTTTAAATCATTAATTAAATGTTATTCCTGCATTCCAAAAACTTCAACAAGGATATCGCCTTCGGACTGAGTTGTAAAGTTCACCGCATAGGAACGGGGCACGCCGCACGCGTTCACATCCCACACTTCAGCCCAGCTTGCATCGAGAACATCCTGCGGCAGATTCAAAACTTCCACGCCTGTCATGGACACATCTTCACAACCGAGCTTTGCTTCCTGTTCCATTAAGAGTTTCATCCCCTCCTGCTGAAGCTCAACACTTGCGATCCCGATGTACTTGAATTCTTCAACAGACGCCGAGTCGGGCGATCTTCCATAATTAGGAATCAACACCAGAAGGACCGCTATCAATAGAAGCACAACAATGAATACAGCAGCGATCTTCCCAACGACCGGATTCGGTGAGCGATCCGGCGAATCAATATTCGGACTTTCCATTCAAAACTCCTCTTTGAAAATAAACTGGATTTTATCAGCGACAAGCCAATACTCCAAACATATCTTCGAGCCG
>JAGNWT010000094.1 GCA_017985935.1 Anaerolineales bacterium
CTAGATAGCCATAAGTTTTGCGACCAAACAGAGTTGTCGAAAGACAGCTCTGTTTTTTTTGTAAGCCTCCTGTAAGGATTTATTTGGGCATTTTGCATTTTCATAAGGGAGTTTTAAGGCTTAGAATAAATTTGCCGTAACTTTTCGGCAGGTTCTTCGACCACATTACTGAGGATATTCCATGTCATTTCTAAATATATTCAAGACAGATGCCACCCGCCACACCACCATGTATTCAGGGCATGTTGTGCCGGATGCTGTGCGGTGCGTGCAGTGCGGTATTTGTTCCTACAATTGTCCGATCGGAATCGATGTCCGCGCACATGTGTGGCGTGAACAGCCGGTAAAACATAGCGAATGCCTGACCTGCGGTGAGTGCGTGGCGCGTTGTCCACGCGGAGTTTTGCGTTTCGTTCAAACCGACCTGTTCGAGCGGAGGGACGAATGAGGTATGTGATCATTGGGGCAGGGGTTGCAGGGTATTCGGCGCTGCAGGCGATCCGCTCGGTGGATAAGACCGGCGAGATCGTCATGATCAGCGATGACCCGAACGGTTATTACTCCCGCCCGGGGCTGGCTTATTACTTAACCGGCGAGTTGGATGACAAGGCCTTGTACCCCAACAAGCAGGAAGACTACAAGAAATTAAATTTCAAATACATTCGCGGACGTGTGACCAAGATCATGCGTGAAGACCGCACCCTAGAGTTGGACGGGAAGACCCTGCTCACCTACAGCAAGTTGTTAGTGGCTGTTGGCGCGCGCGCAACTCCATTGGATGTGCCCGGCTCAAAACTTGAAGGAGTGGTGAAACTGGATCATCTTGCAGATGCCAAGAACATCGTCAAACTGGCGCGTGGAGGAAGGTCTGCTGTGGTGGTGGGAGGCGGGATCACTGCGCTCGAACTGACCGAGGGCCTGATCGCTCGCGGCATGAAAGTTCACTACCTTTTGAGAGGCGACCACTACTGGAGCAATGTGCTCGAAAAAGGTGAGTCAGAAGTGGTGGAACACCGCTTGCAGGAAGAAGGCGTGCAGCTGCATCGGCAGGCTGAGATCAAAGAGATCGTTGGAAAGCGGAATCAAGTTTCGGAAGTCCGCCTTCAAGATGGGCGAGTGATCAAGTGTGATCTGGTCGCGTACGCGATCGGAATCCGTCCGTGCATGGAGCTTGTAAAAGATATTGGTCTCAAGTTGGATCGTGGAATCCTGGCTGATGAGCACCTGCAAACCAGCGACCCCGATATTTATGCGGCAGGTGATGTGGCTCAAGTTTTTGATCCGCTGACCGGTCGGGCAGTATTGGACAGCTTGTGGAATCCCGCGCGCGAGCAGGGAAAAGTTGCCGGGTTGAACATGGCTGGTCGAAAAACAGCGTATTTGAAATCGCCGCCCTTTAATGTCACTCGTTTAGCCGGGCTGACCACGACCATTATCGGCACGGTTGGGCGCGGGTACGACCTCGATCTTTTTGGAATTGCACGCGGCGATAGCGAGACCTGGCGAGACATGCCAGATGCCATTGTTGCTCAGAACGGTTTTGATGTTAATCACATGCGTCTTCTGCTCGGTGAGAAGACCTTGTTGGGTGCGGTTATCATGGGCGATCAGAAACTTTCCTGGCCGCTGCAAAAGATGATCGTCGGCGCGGCAGATATTTCTCCCATTCGAGAGCAGCTTATGAAGCCAAACGCTCCCGTGGCAGACCTGATCGCCGATTTTTGGGTAAATTGGAGACAGAACGCAGATTTGTAATAACACGACTTTGGGTGTTAATTTTCCAAAGTAAAAATTATTTGGAACGGGAGAGGGCATCATGCTTCGTAGCAATCGAGAACTCTGGTGGGCTTTTTTTGTAGGGGTGATGATCACGATCGTGTACGGCGGGGTGTATTTAATGACGCGGGAGATTCCCGCTGCCAGTGAATTGTTCGGGCATTCGATCGGCATCCTTGGTTTTATTTTGATGCTTTTGACCGAGGTCTTGTACAGTTTGCGAAAGCGGATAAGAAATGCCAGTTGGGGAAGAATGTCCACCTGGCTTCAGTTCCATATTTTTACCGGGTTGGTTGGTCCGTATATGGTCCTGCTTCACACTTCCTGGAAGTTTAATGGGCTCGCCGGGATAACCACCTTGTTTACGATCGTGATCGTGATCAGCGGCTTTGTGGGTCGCTATATTTTTACCCGCATTCCGCGCACCATGGATGGGTTGGAGATCGAAGGTGCGCTTCCAGAAGCTGCTCTCAGGCAGGCGCGTCAACTTATGGCGGTGTGGCACACGGTGCATATTCCTATTGGTATGGCTTTATTCGTTTCAGCCTTTGTTCACATTGGCGGAGCGCTTTATTACGCCACCTTACTCAAATAGGATGTCACCATGTACAACAAAAGATTAGGATGTCTTACGGGCACTGGCATTGTAGCCACGCTCATTACTTTGGTTTCCATAATCGGGTTCGCGCTGTTTAGTGGAAATCAGATGTTTTCTGCCGGGGCGCTCAACGCGCAAGAAGGGGATACGTACGGCGGCTTTACCTCACATGCTCAGATCAAGGATTGTTCGGCCTGTCACGCTCCGCTTTTGGGAGCAGAGACCATGGCTGATCGCTGTGCAAGCTGTCACACGGATATCGCATCGCAAATGAAGGATGTGGCGAAGCTGCATGGCATGATCACCAAGAACAACCCAGAACTGTCCTGCCGTGAATGTCACCCTGAACATCGCGGCTCAACCGCCTCTCTGACCGACATGCGCAATCACACCTTCCCTCATGAAGCGCTGGGATATTCATTGAAAGGGCATCAGGTAACGGTTAAGAATGAACCGTTCACTTGTAGTGATTGCCATCCCAATGAAGTGTCGTCTTTTTCCAGAGATACCTGCGATGCCTGCCATCGTGACATGGATGTCGCCTTTACTCAGGAGCATGTCCTTTCATTTGGAGAAGACTGCATGGGCTGCCATGACGGTGTTGATACGTATGGCTCCGATTTTGCCCACACCAGTTACAAATTAATTGGCAAGCATGCCGATGCGGCCTGCACCAAATGCCATCTTGATGCCCACACTGTGGCTGCTTTGAAATCCGCTCCGCAAGATTGCTTCTCGTGTCATGAACCAGATGACGAGCATGATGGCAAGTTTGGAAATGATTGTTCATCGTGCCATTCACCTGAAGGCTGGACGCCCGCAGACTTTAATCATGATCTCGCTGATTTCAAATTGGAAGGCGAACACCGTGAAGCGAGCTGCGAAGACTGCCATAAGAACGATGTGTACGCTGGCACGCCCAAGGATTGCTACTCATGTCATGGGGAAGATGATGATCATAACGGTAAGTTTGGCACCGATTGTTCTGTTTGCCATACGCCCAATGATTGGGAAGATGCAACTTTTGAACATGAGCGCACCAGATTCCCGTTGACCGGCAAGCACACGGACGTATCCTGCGAAGATTGCCATAAGAACGGCGAGTTCAAGGGATTGGACATAGCCTGCATTTCCTGCCATGTGGAACCGGAGAAGCACTTCGGTCAATTTGGCACGGACTGCGCGGCCTGTCACAGCACAGACGCGTGGACGCCCGCCAAATTCAATGGCGAGCACACCTTCCCGCTCGATCATGGCGAAGAGGGACTGGTCTCCTGCGCGACATGCCATCCTGTCACTTACACGGCATACACCTGTTACGGCTGTCATGAACATAACGAATCGAATGTTCGCTCTGAACATCTTGAAGAAGGCATCAGCGATTTCCAGAATTGCATGGAGTGCCATGCCGATGGACGCGAGCACGATGATTGACCGGAAACTTCAAACATTTCCGGCTTGTGAGGAAGTATGAATAAGGGATACGGTTGTCTTTCAGGGACTGCAATGCTTTCCGCTTTCATCACCATCCTGGTGATCGTGGCCTCTGTCATCTTTTACGGAGGGACGATCTTCAGCGCGGGCGCATTAAATTCGGTCTCTGGTTCAGAGGCGTTGGGCGGGGTTGCATCGCATCACGATATTGGCGGGGAATGTAAGGCCTGCCATACTGCGCCCTGGGAATCGGACTCGATGTCTGACCATTGTTTGGTTTGCCATACCAAGGTCAACACAGAACTGCTGACGAGTGACGGGCTGCATGGCAGGATTTTGGAAGTCAAAAATTCAGCTCAGGTCTTTCGATTCCCCTTTAAGACCAGCGCGAGCTTGCTAAGTTTGCAGGCATCCTCATCTCCGTTGAAATGCATCGAGTGCCACCCCGAGCACCGTGGAGAGTCCGCTCCTCTGGTGGATATGACCCATGTGGACTTTCCGCATGAAGGTTTGGAATTCTCGCTCAAAGCCCATCAGGAAAAATCGGATGGTGAAGCATTTGCCTGTGCCGATTGCCACGCGGGCGAATATGATGTGTTCAACACGACCAAATGCGTAGACTGTCATTACATAATGGAGCCTCAAGAAACTCAAGTCCACGCGCTTGAGTTTGGAACGGACTGTCTCGACTGTCATGATGGGATCGATACATTCGGGTCGAACTTCGACCATAACCTGTTCCCGTTCCAATTGACCGGGTTACACGCTCAAGCCGGCTGCAGCGATTGTCACTTGGGCGCGCGCAGTCTGGCTGGGTTGAAATCCACGCCGCAAGATTGTTTCTCCTGCCATCAAAAAGATGATCATCATGCCGGTCAGCTGGGGATCGATTGTGCTGCGTGTCATTCACCTGAAGGCTGGGATCAGGTCAAAGTGGACCACTCACGCTTCGCGTTCGCATTGACCGGAGCGCATGCCGCGGCGGCTTGCGAGTCTTGCCATCAAAATAGTGTCTTCAAAGGTACACCCCAGGCATGCAATTCATGCCATCAAAAGGATGAACCGCATGAAGGGCGCTTTGGTGAAGATTGCGCCTCCTGCCATTCCACCGATGCTTGGAAACCTGCCAAGTTCGACCACAACCTGGCTGACTTCAAGTTGGATGGGGCTCACGTTAATGCAGCTTGCGAGTCATGTCACACGACGGGAGCCTATCGTGGCACGCCCAAGGATTGTTTCTCGTGTCACAGTGGAGACGATAAACACCTTGGACAATTTGGCAAAGAGTGCAGTGCCTGCCATAACACCTCCACATGGGAAGGGGCGGTCTTCGATCACAATACAGCGGCATTCAGGTTGACCGGCGCTCATGTTAATGCGCCTTGCACAAGCTGCCATATCAACGGTGTATTCAAAGGAACACCTCAAAACTGCTACGCTTGCCACTCGGGTGACGATCAACACAACGGTCAATACGGAACGAGTTGCGATGGCTGCCATTCAACAGATTCCTGGAAGGGAGCCACGTTCAATCATAGTTTGAGCAGATTCCCCTTAACAGGACGTCATGCCAACCTGGCTTGTGAGCGCTGTCACGCCGGCGGAAAGTTTGCGGGCACTCCCTCAGCTTGCGCCTCCTGCCATGCCGACCCGGCTTACCATGCAGGAATATTTGGGTCTAATTGTGCCTCGTGTCATAACACCAGTAACTGGTCTGCTTCCTATAATGGGTCGCATCCGGGCATTGCAGATGAAGGCGGCTTTGGTGTGAACCATGGGCATACAACCTGCCGCACCTGTCACGTGTCCACATTGCATAGCGCAACTTGTACGGCTTGTCATGATGGAAACGGCGGCGAGGACGATGGCGGAGGTGATGGTGGCGGGGATGACGATTAGAAGGTAGTCAATAAAAAAGGAAGCCCAGAAATGGGCTTCCTTTTTTATTGCGTCTCAATCAGTTACTTTTTTTTCTGAGACTCCGGGATGTATTCTCGAGGCTCGAGCATTCCCCATCGACTGGCTCCAAGGTAAAGAATGTCCAGCACGAGGTCTTCGTATTTGATCCCTTCGGCTGCAGCTTGCAGGCAAAGGTCACTATAGTTGGGTGTCAAACCGGGCAGCGTATTGATCTCCATCACGCGCGGATTTCCTTCTTCATCCAGGCGAATGTCTGTTCGCGAAACATCCAACGTATTGATCAGTTGATGGGCGCGTAATGCCAGGTACTTTAATTTTTTCTCGAGCTCTGGTTCGATCTCAGCTGGGCAGAAATATCCCGGCGATCCATCTGCGCCGACATCTTTGGATTTTGCTTCGAGACCATACACCCAGGGAGTCACTGACCGGCTGCTGTCCAACTCAAGAACAGGGAAGCGATGGAAGCCGTCTTTTTCATACCATTCGGGGTGCCGTGAATATAGTTTTGAGTCTGCGCGGCCGAGGATGCCGACCGTAAACTCGCGCCCAGGCAGAAAGGTTTCCACAAGCGCTGGCTGCTGATAGGTGTTGATGATATACATGGCGCGTTCGCGAAGCTCTTTTTCGTTATTGACGATGGCTTTTAGATCCACGCCCATGCCGGTACCTTCGCGTGCAGGTTTTACAAACAGCGGAAAGTTCAATTCGGCGCGCAGTGCTTCGTCGCCGGTGATGAATTCCTGAAAAGGTGCAACCGGCAGGCGTCTGTCGCGCCAGATGCGTTTGGTTAGGGTTTTGTCGAGGGAAATGCCGTTTGCCAGTACGCGTGAACCTGTGTAGGGGATGGCAAGCATCTCCAACAAGGCGGGAACCTGCGCTTCACGGGCGTCGCCGCCGAGCCCCTCGGCAATGTTGAAGCAGATGTCGGGCTGTTCTTCGCGCAACGCGTAGGGAAGGTCTCTGTCAGCCTGGATAAATACCGTTTGGTGACCATCCGTTTCGAGCGCAGCCCGAAGCGAATCTATGGTTTCGATGTGGTCGAAATCGGCAAAAGCGTCTGGTGGAACGCCCTCCGGCTTGGGTTGTGCTTCATCTTTGATATTTGCGAGGATCGCGATCTTCCAGAAGCGTTTCATGCGTCGACTGGGAGGCTTTTCTTCTTCGTATGCAGTATTTTCCGGCATTTTGTCTCCTTGTCAAAAATTAACGGCGATTAGTATAGTATATGTTGTGTAGATAACAAGGGTATGTAACATTTCTTAAGGTAAAAGATGTTTATAACTGGACAATCATACGCCTTTCAGGTATCATTGGCACGCTTGTGCCCCTACTCACGAAGCCAAAAAGTTGGTGTGTTCAAGCGGTAAGGATCAAACATATACCCGGATAAAGCCCTTATCCGGGTTCTTGTACCTAAATAGATTTCTGGTGGAGGCTACCTAAATGTCAGACTTGATCAAGCAGATCACTGGTGATTTGCAGAAACAAATTGAAGGCTTTAAACCCGAACTCAATATCAGCGATATTGGTGTTGTCATGGAGGCGGGCGATGGTATTGCCCGCGTGAAGGGTCTTGCGAATGTTCGTGCGCAGGAACTTGTTCAGTTCTCCAATGGCGTGATGGGAACTGCGTTCAACCTGGAAGAAGATAGCGTTGGTGTGATCGTCATGGGTTCTTATGAAGGCATCGTCGAAGGTATGACGGTGCGTGGTACGAACCGCATTGCATCCGTCCCTGTGGGTGATGCGATGATCGGACGTGTGGTCAATGCCTTGGGTGAGCCGATTGATGGCAAGGGACCCATCGCCACCACCGGCTTCCGTCCTATTGAACGTATTGCTCCGGGCGTGATCGCTCGTCAGGATGTGGATACCCCAATTCAGACGGGTATCAAATCCATTGATGCGATGATCCCTGTTGGCCGCGGTCAGCGCGAATTGATCATTGGCGACCGCCAAACCGGCAAAACTGCCATCGCGATCGATGCGATCATCAACCAGAAGGGCAAAGGCGTAACTTGTATCTATGTTGCGGTAGGACAGAAAAAGGCCGCAGTTGCACGCACCCTTGGTATTCTCGAAAAATTCGGCGCGATGGAACACACCATCATTGTGATGGCTTCCGCAGATGAATCTGCAGCTCTTCAATATATCGCTCCGTACTCCGGCACCGCCATTGGCGAAGAGTTCATGGAAACCGGACGAGATGCTTTGATCATCTACGACGATCTTTCCAAGCACGCTTGGGCGTATCGTCAGGTCTCATTGCTCCTCCGCCGCCCTCCTGGACGTGAAGCCTATCCGGGTGATGTGTTCTACCTGCATTCCCGCCTGCTTGAACGTTCCGCTCGCTTGGCGAACCAATATGTGATCACCAAGAAAGATTTTAGCGGAGAACTCGCCAGCGAAGCAGACGGCGTGGACAAGAAGGTCTACGGTGGTCCGCTCTCCAAGCATGATGCAAGTGAAGCCGCCAAGGCAATGGGCGAAGACTACAAGATCGTAAAAGTAGCCGGCACAGGTGGTTCACTCACTGCGCTCCCGATCATTGAAACCTTGCTCGGCGACGTTTCAGCGTACATTCCCACAAACGTCATTTCAATTACAGATGGTCAGATCTACCTCGAAGGTAACCTCTTCAATGCGGGCATCCGCCCGGCGGTGAACGTGGGTATCTCGGTTTCCCGCGTGGGTGGCGATGCCCAGACCAAAGCGATGAAGCAGGTTGCGGGTCGTCTCCGCTTGGATATGGCTGCCTATCGTGAATTGGCTGCCTTCGCGTTGATGGCTTCTGACTTGGATAAATCCACAAAGGCTCAGTTGGAACGCGGTCAGCGTATGCAGGAAATTCTCAAGCAGCCGCAATACGAACCGGTTGACCTTGAAAATGAGGTCATCGTGCTCTTTGCAGGCACAAATGGATATGCCGATGCTGTTCCGTTGGATAAGATGTACCGCTGGCAGGTCGATCTTGTCCGCTACATGGCAACCTCGTATCCTGAAGTTGGCAGAGACATTGTCGCAAAGAAGATGATCACCGACGACAACCGCGCTGCGATGCTGAAAGCCCTTGACGCGTTCCGCGCGAGCTGGCAAGCCTAATAAAGTGACCAGTTCCCGGTCTCCGATGTCAAGTTGCTGACCGAGAAACTAATCACTAATTTTCTAATCAACAAATAACCAAGGAACTAATCTTATGGCTTCCGCTCGTGAAATGCGGCTTCGAATCAAAAGCGTAAAGAACATTTCACAAGTCACGCGCGCGTTGGAAACGGTAAGCGCCAGCAAGGTTCGCAAAGCGATCAATGCTGTGATGGCGACCCGTTCTTATGCGACCAAAGCATGGCAGGTGTTGCGACATGTCGCCGAACAACCGGGACGCGACAGCCTGCATCCGCTTTTGGCGCAGCGCAAGACGGTCAACAATGCACTTGTTGTCGTTATTACCGGCGACAGAGGTCTTGCCGGTGCGTATAACTCCAATGTGATCAGATTTGTGGCACAGCGTTTTGACAAGAACTCCGCTCCCGTTAAGTTTATTGCAGTAGGTCGCAAAGGACGCGATCTGCTGATGCGTCGCGGCAAGAAGGTGGTGGCAGATTTTAGCAACCTCCCTGCAGCGCCGAGTTTTATGGATGTCTCAGCGATCGGTCGTATGGCTGTCGAGGAATTCAATAGCGGTTCGGTGGATGAAGTCTATCTTGTTTATACAGACTTTATCAGCATGAGCCGCCAGGTGGCGACCGTGAAAAAACTCCTTCCGCTGGAACTTGAAGGCGAAGGGCTTGTAGAGGATTTTGAGCATAAAGCGTCTTCAGGACCTTCGGCTGCGTATGAGTACGAACCTGATATGCGCGTTATTCTTGATGAGATCATTCCACGCTTTACGGCATTACAGGTCTATCAGGCGGTTTTGGAATCGCAGGCGAGCGAACACGCCGCCCGCATGGTTGCCATGCGTAATGCAACCGATAACGCAAAGGAACTGATCGGAGCACTGCAACTGGCTTACAACAAGGTTCGCCAGCAGGGCATTACGAACGATATCTTAGACATTGTCGGCGGCGCTGAAGCGCTGTCCGCGAAATAACTGGAGGCAGATCATGGCAAACGCAAATGGCCGTGTAGTACAAATTCTTGGCGGTGTGGTGGATGTTGAATTCCCTGAGGGGAACATCCCCGAACTTTATGAAGCGATCTCTGTAGATCGTGATAATAAAGAGCCGCTCATCCTTGAAGTTCAGAAACATCTTGGTAATAACTGGGTGCGCACCGTTTCGATGGACACCACCGACGGTTTACAGCGCGGCGTGCCGGCTGTAGCAACCGGCTCACCGATCATGGTTCCTGTTGGACCTTCGACCCTCGGTCGTATCTTTAACGTGTTGGGACACGCGATCGATAAAAAGGGTGACGTAAAAGCCGCCACCATGTATCCCATTCATCGTGCCGCTCCCGCTTTCGAAGAACAATCCACCCGTGTGGAGATCTTTGAAACCGGTGTGAAGGTCATCGACTTGATCGCGCCTTTCACCAAGGGCGGTAAGACGGGTATCTTCGGCGGTGCAGGAACGGGCAAGACAGTGGTTATCATGGAGCTCATCCGTTCGGTTGCTGCTGAACATGAAGGTAACTCTGTGTTTGCCGGCGTGGGCGAACGTACCCGCGAAGGAACTGGTCTGTATCGCGAAATGATCGAGTACGGCGTTATGAAAGATACCGTCATGGTGTACGGTCAGATGAACGAGCCCTCCGGTGTGCGCTTGCGCGTTGCGCTCTCCGCGCTTTCGATGGCGGAATACTTCCGCGATCAGGGCAAAGACGTGTTACTCTTCATTGACAACATCTTCCGCTTCTCCATGTCTGGCTCCGAAGTGTCTGCGTTGCTCGGACGTATGCCCTCCGCGGTGGGTTATCAGCCAACCCTCGCCACTGAAATGGGTGAGTTGCAGGAACGCATTACTTCCACACGCACCGGCTCGATCACATCCATGCAGGCTGTGTACGTGCCCGCGGATGACTACTCCGACCCCGCTCCTGTGGCGACCTTTACCCACCTGGATGCGACCATCGCGCTCGAACGTTCCATCGTGGAAAAGGGTATTTATCCCGCCGTGGATCCGCTTTCTTCGACCTCCCGTATTCTCGACCCGAACATCGTGGGCGAGGAGCATTACCGAACAGCGCGCGAAGTGCAGCGTATGTTGCAGCGCTATAAGGACTTGCAGGACATCATCGCCATTCTTGGTATCGATGAACTCTCTGAAGACGACAAATTGGTTGTTTCGCGTGCCCGCAAGATCGAACGCTTCTTCTCCCAGCCGTTCTTCGTCGCTGAACGTTTCACCGGTATTCCCGGACGTTACGTCACCATCAAAGATACTGTCCGCGGTTTCCGTGAGATCCTCGATGGCAAATGTGACGACCTGCCCGAACAGGCTTTCATGATGGCCGGTACCATCGAAGATGTCCGCGCGAACGCTGAGAAACTTTCAAAGGCTTAATCAACCGCCAATTTCCGGTCACTCCAGTTGATCGGTTTCGGCAGTTTGTAAGGATTTGTTATGACCATTCGTTGTGAAATCGTTTCTCAAGATCGCACTGTATTCACAGGTGATGTGGATATTGTTGTGCTTCCTGGCGCTGCCGGCGAGATGGGTATCCTGCCCAAGCACGCGCCAGTATTGACTACTCTGAAGTACGGCGTGGTCAAGATCCGCAAAGGTGGCAAGGAAGAGATTTTTACTGTCGCTGGCGGGGTCGCGGAAGTGCAGCCTGATATTGTTACCGTTCTTGCTGATGCTGCTGAAAATGTAGAGGAGATCGATACTGCTCGTGCGGAGGCAGCCCGTACCCGTGCTGAAGAAGCGCTTAAATCCGGCGTACCCGCTGATACTGATGCTTATCTTGCAATGGAAGCTGCCTTGCGCAAGTCCAACTTGCGCATCGACGCTGTCAATCGTTATCGCAAGAATAAGCGCTCTACCTACTCGGAACAATAAAACCTCGTGGCTCTGTTCTCCAAAGACCTGGGCATTGACCTGGGTACGATGTACACCCGCCTCGCCGACAGCTCTCAAGTGTTGTTGGAAGAGCCGACGATTGTTGCCATTGATGTGGATGATCAAAAGATGGTGGCAGCCGGGCTTGAGGCGCGTGATATGTTCGGCAAAGTTCCGGACAGCATCGAAGTGGCACGTCCGTTGCGAAACGGCGTCATTGCCGATTATGAAATCACCGAAACCTTGCTGCAATACTTGTTGCAGCGCGTTAGCGGCTCAATGCGGATCTTCCGCCCGCGTGTAATGATCTCCGTTCCTTACGGAGTGACCAGCGTGGAACGCCGAGCGGTCTATGAGGCGGTGATGGAGGCGGGGAGCCGCGAAGCGTTCCTCATCCAGCAGCCTTTGGCGGCAGCCATCGGAATCGATTTGCCGATCAATTCCCCATCAGGCAATATGATCATCAGCCTTGGCGGAGGATGTACCGAAGCTGCTGTGATGGCCATGTATGGAATCGTAGCTGCGGACACTCTGCGTGCCGGCGGCATGGACTTGGACGAAGCGATCGTGAATTATGTTCGCCGCAAGTATGGTGTGGTGATCGGTCAGGGAACTGCTGAACAATTGAAGATTCGCATTGGCGCAGCTGTGCCGCAGGATATTGAAAACAGCATGGAAGTACAGGGGCAGGATCAGGTAACCGGCTTGCCGCGACCTGTCACCTTGACCACTGGCGAGATCGTGGAAGCGTTACAAGACCCGCTGAAGCAGATCGTAGAGACCGGACGCAAGGTGCTTGAAAAGACTCCCCCCGAACTTGTCTCAGATATTATCGATCGTGG
>JAGNWT010000024.1:0-23149 GCA_017985935.1 Anaerolineales bacterium
TGGGTGTTGCTGCTGGGCGTGGACCATCGTGTGAATACCAGCATCCATTACGCCGAGAAACTTGGCGGTCGTTTGCAGTTCATCCGCTGGGCGCTGATGGGCGACCGGGTGGTGGAGTGTTCCGGCTTTCCCGGCGACTCGGAGGGGTTTGAAGCCATCGCGCCTCATGTTGAAAAATACACCCGCCGTGTAGAGATCGGCGGCGCGCAGGTGCAGGCTGTTCACCTGCGGAGTCTGGTAAAGACCGTGGTGGATATGATCCAGGAGAATCCCTTCGCGCTGCTTTGCCAACGCCCTGATTGCGAGCGATGCACCGCGGTCAGATGGTCGTAGGTTTTCATCGCAGGTAATGTCAGAAACAAAAAGGACACCGTGAAATTTCACGGTGTCCTTTTTGTTTTGAAATGTACTTTATTGGAATGTGATCTCTTCCACACGCCAGCATTCCTCGCCGATCAGGTTCTTCAACTGCGCCAGCAGTTCAGGGCGGATGCGCGTGGTGTCGTTCGGGAAGTCGATCAGGTAGCCCTTGTTATTCTCGAAGATGTGGAAGCTGAACTTGTCGCGTCCATGATGCGAGGTGAGCAGCCCGTGCAAAGTTTTGATGCGGCGCTTGTCGCGTTCGTGATCGCCCGTGGAACGCAGGGTGACCGTCAACTGGCGCGGCGGATGATCCTTGTCTTTGTTCTCTTTCACAAGGGGAACGTACATGGACTGCATCAGCGCTTCACGCTTGTCTTCGACAGGGTCTGCCCCATCAACATTGGTCAAAGCGGTGACGGCTCTCGTCACCAACGGAGGCGTGATCGGTTCGTCCTTCTTGAACTTCGGCTCAGGCTTGGATGCGATCGCGGCTTCGTCGAAGGATGGCTGCCATTCGGTGTCCCAGCCATCGGGGAAGTTATCGGGCGGGGGCGGCATGCCGTCGAGGTCGTCATCTGCCGCGTAGGAGGGCACAGGCTCGGCGGTCTTCTTGACCTCGGGCTTGGGTGGAGTCTGCTTGGGGGGCGGCGCTGCCTTTTGGGCAGGAGCAACCGTCGATTTGTAATGAAGCGGCTTGGGCGGCGCGGGCGGAGTCTGGTCGATGCGCGGCTCATCCACCGCGGCGGAGGTCACCTTGATCTCGGTGTCCACTTCATCCACAAGGATCTTGGGCGGGGTATTGGTCGTATCCACCTTGCCTTTGACGATGATGATCTTGCCCGATTCCAATTGATCTTTGTACTTGCCCCAGGGTTTCGAGAACAGGACGAGTTCGATCACGCCCTGAATGTCTTCGATGGTGACAAAGCCCATCGGCTTGCCCGTCTTGGTGGTGTACGGTCGCACGACGGTGATGAGCCCCGCCACACGCACTTTTTCTTCGTGGACTGCCTCGCCCAATTGCCCAGAGAAATAGCTGACGATCTGCGCGAGGGTGGCTTGATGTTCGTTGAGCGGATGATCGGTGATGTACATGCCGATGAGTTCGCGCTCCCAGTTAAGCATCTCGCGCTTGTCCACGTTCTTCACTTCGGGCAGGTGGATCTCTTCCACGATGCCGGTTGCCGCGCCGAAGAGACTCATCTGTCCCGCATCTGCTGCGCGGAAGTGGTTGCCGCTGATGGCGACGATGCGGTCGAGCGCAGCGAGCAGGGATGCGCGGTTGCCAAAGGAGTCGAGCGCGCCAACCTTGATGAGGCACTCGAGCGAACGCTTGCCCACAGAGCGCAGGTCCACGCGGCGGGCGAAGTCATTGAGGTCGGTGAATTTACCTTCTTTGCGGGCTTCGATGATGGTATCCACCGCGCCCTGGCTGACATTCTTGATCGCGCCCAACCCAAAGCGGATGGAAGGTTTGCCCTCGATGTCTTCGATGTCGAAATCCCAAAAAGAGGAATTGACATCAGGCTGAAGAACGGGCACGCCCATCGCGCGCGAGTCGGCTACGTAGTACGCGACCTTTTCTGTTTGCCCGGCGGATGCGGATAACAGCGCCGTCATGTACTCGGCGGGATATTCCGATTTCAGGAAGGCGGTCTGCACCGCGATGACGCCGTAATCGGCGGCGTGAGATTTGTTGAAGCCGTAACGCGCGAACTCTTCCCAATCCATGTAGATCGCGTCTGCAATGGATTGGTCCATGCCTTTTTCGACCGCGCCCTTCACGAACTTGGCGCGATGCTTGTCGATGTCTTCTTTCTTCTTCTTGGAGATCGCCTTGCGCAATTCATCAGACTCGGAGGGTGTGTACCCGGCGAGTTCCACGGCGGCGCGCATCAATTGTTCCTGATACACGGGGATGCCGAAGGTGTCTTTGAAGATCGGTTCCATTGCGGGGTGACGGTATTCCACTTCCGCTTCGCCGTGCATGCGCGCGATGTAATCAGGGATGAATGCCATCGGTCCGGGACGATAGAGCGCGACCATCGCGATAATGTTATCGAGATTCTTCGGCTTCATCTGCACAAGCCAGCGGGTCATGCCGCCGCCTTCCACTTGGAAGACTCCAGCCGTATTGCCGTTGCCCATCAACTCAAAGGATTTGGGATGGTCGATGGGGATGTTGTTAAGATCGTATTTAATGCCGTGACGTTTCTCGATCATGTCGCAGGCGCGCGCCATCACGGTCAATGTGATGAGACCGAGGAAGTCCACTTTGAGCATGCCCAGCGAATCAAGGATGCCCATTTCGAACTGGGTCACCGACTTGATGGGAGTCTCTTCCGAGTTGGAGGTCGGGCGGTGAAGCGGCAGATATTCTTCAATGGGCTTGTCAGAAATGACCACGCCCGCCGCATGCGTGCCAGCATTGCGGACAGTCCCTTCCATTCTGGCGGCAAGGTCGATCACTTCGCGCATCTTCGGGTCGGTGTCGTAGATCTGCTTGAATTCCTTGACCTCGAGCGCTTCACTCATGGTCGTTCCACCCGCCACGAACGGGACAAGTTTTGCAACGCGGTCTACTTCGGGCAGGGGAATTTCCATCACGCGCGCCACATCGCGCAGGGCGGCTTTCGTTCCCATCGTGCCGAAGGTGATGATCTGCGCCACCTTGTCTGAGCCGTATTTGTTCGAGCAGTACTCGAGCATTTCCGAGCGGCGGTCGTCGCGGAAGTCGAGGTCGATATCGGGCATGGAGACGCGCCCCGGGTTGAGGAAGCGTTCAAAGATGAGCGCGTGCTCAAGCGGGTCAACACGGGTGATATCGAGTGTGTAGGCGATGATCGAGCCGGCTGCCGAGCCGCGGGCGTTGTACCAGATCCCGTGATCGCGGGCGAAACGGCACAGGTCCCACACGATCAGGAAGTAGGCGTCGAATCCCATCGTGTGGACGACGCTCAATTCATATTCGAGTCTTTCGCGGACCTTCTGGCTGTCTGCGTCATCCTTGAATTTGATCCGCGCACCTTGCTCGCACAACGAACGCAGATAGGACTCGGCAGTGTATCCCTCGGGGACGTTGAACTCAGGCAGGTGATAGCCTTTGAATCCAAGGTCCACGTTGCAGCGCTCAGCGATCAGCAGGGTGTTGCTCAAGGCATCGGGAACTTCCGAGAAGATCTTGCTCATCTCCAACGGCGACCGCAAATAGTAGGAGTCGTCCGTCATCTTCATGCGGTCGGGATCGTTCAACGTGGAGTTGGTCTGGATCGCGAGCAGAATATCCTGCAGCCGCGCATCCGATTGATTGACGTAATGTACATCGTTGGTAGCGATATATCTCGCGTCGTATCGCGCGCCCAAACTTAAGAGCTGCCGGTTTAATTCTGTGATCTCTTTGATGTTGTGCTGTTGCAGTTCCACAAAGAAGCGGTCGCGTCCAAAGACTTCTGAATACCAGTCCCATTTCTTCACAGCTTCGGCGGGATTCTCGTTGAGCAGCGCGCGCGGAATTTCAGCAGACATACAGCCCGAGGTGCAGATCAGCCCTTCGGCATGCGCCGCCAAAAAGTCATGGTCGATGCGCGGGTAATAATAAAAGCCTTCCATCTGCGCGGCGGAGGCAATCTTCAGCAGGTTGCGGTATCCGACTTCGTTTTCCGCTAGCAGCAGCAGGTGTGTGGAGGAGCGGTCGAGCTTGGAGTCTTTGTCTTTCATGCCGCGCGCCGCCATGTAGGCCTCCAGCCCTATGATCGGCTTGACCCCTTCCGCTTTGGCGGCTTTATAGAAATCGATCACGCCGAACATGGTCCCATGATCGGTGATGGCGACATGCTCCATGTTCAGCTCTTTGACGCGTTTAACCAGCTTCTTGATGTTCGAGAAGCCGTCGAGCAAAGAGTATTCGGTGTGGACGTGTAAGTGGGCGAAACTCATGGTTGGTTAGTCTGATAGTCGGGCGGCCAAATGGTCAGACGAATTGACCACCCGACTACCCGACGATTTGACTTAAATGATTATAGCACGCATGTTCAAGAATCATTCCGGCGGGCGTCTTAAAATATCACGCACGTTTTCGTTCGCGCTTTAACTCCCAGTATAGAACGCTCACAAAAGCGCCAAAGATCAAAATGAGACTGCTGATGTATGCCCAAAATAAAAAAGCGATGATGGTGGCCAGCGCTCCATAGACCAGATTGGTTATGGATATATAAGTGGAGATGAAGGAAAGAAAGGTCTTCTTTGCTATTTCCCAAAGCAGCCCCGCGCCAACTGCGCCGGGCAGTACTTCACGCCAGGTGGATCTGCCATGCGGCAGGATCATGTACACCACCATAAAGAGAATGACATCCAGAAGCAGTGTGAGGATCAGGCTGATGCCGGGTCCGAGTGGAAGGATCTGATCGGGCAGCCAAAAACGGATATTGGCGATCACACTGCCTGCCAACGAGACGAGGAAGAGCGCCGGTCCAATGAATGCCAGCACGAACAGGATGGCGAGTCCGCGGCGATTCCATGCCGGCGGTCTTTGTTTGATATGCCAGATGTCGTTCAAGGTATGGTTCAGGGTGTAGAAAATGGTCGATGCGGACCAAACCAAACTGATCAAGGCGAACCCGGTCACCTGTCCACGGGCGCGGATGATCTCGTCTATGTTTTGACCGAGCAGCTGCCCAAGGGCCGGCACAATGAACTCCAGTCGTTGAACGGCTTCATGCTGGTCGATCACAGGTCCGATCTTGAAACTGGCGAGCGAAATGCTTAGCAGGATCAGGGGGAACAGGGAAAAAAGGGAAATATACGCGATGGCTGACGCCATGATGGATGTGTCTGGCAACATGGTTTGCCACACGGCGCGGGCGATCACCCCCGGCCAGCCGTTGGCCCGTTCATTGATGTCGTGCGCCAATTCAACGGTCCGTTTTGAGATCGTGTTGAAGAAAATGCGTATATTTCGAGATGTCATTCCAGTTTCCCTTTACGATTTGATTATACATTCACCCCTCATGGTGTTGGCAGTATCGCAAAACATTAATAAAACTCAAATCCCTTATTGCAACCTCCCAATGCTATAATCCCTCCCTTGAAAGGGATTTAAATGCTTAAGAACTTCGTTAAATTATTCAGTGGCGACCCCACAAAGAAGACAGTTGACCTTTATCGCGACCTGGTGACTCAGGTCAACGCGCTCGAAGCGGAGTATGAAGCGCTGAGCGATGACGCGCTGCGCGGCAAGACCGCGGAATTCAGGGCGCGCGTGGCAAAAGCCGTCGAAGGTGTGGAAGACGAGATCGATCGCAAAAAGTTCGAGCAGGATGCGCTGGACGAGATCATGCCCCAGGCATTTGCGGCTGTGCGCGAGGCGTCCAAGCGAACCATTGGTTTGAGACATTACGATGTGCAGATCATCGGCGGCGCGGCGCTCCACCACGGACGCATCGCAGAGATGCGCACAGGCGAAGGCAAGACGCTTGTCTCAACCCTGCCTGTTTATCTCAATACACTGACCGGCCGCGGTGTGCATCTCGTCACGGTCAATGATTATCTGGCGCGGCGCGATGCGCGTTGGATGGCGCCCATCTATCAGGCGCTCGGCGTGACGGTGGGCGTTCTGCAAATGGCGGCCGCCACCGAGAATGGCAAGAAAGCCTTCATTGTGGATTTTGAAAAAGAATCCCCGCACGAAGACCAGCATAACCTGCGTCTTGTGGATCGTGTTGAAGCCTATCGTGCAGATGTGACCTACGGTACGAATTCTGAATTCGGTTTCGATTATCTGCGTGACAACATGGCCATGCGCCTTGATCAGCGTGTGCAGCGCGGTCATTATTTTGCCATCGTCGATGAAGTGGACAACGTACTGATCGATGAAGCGCGCACCCCGCTCATCATTTCCGGTCCCGCCTCTGGCGATCTGGAATGGTACGGCAGGATGGCTGTGGTGGTGAAGCAGCTCCGTCCTGAAGATTATGAAGTGGATGAAAAGAATCGCAACGTCTCATTGACCGAGATCGGGATCAGTCACGTTGAGTCGATCCTCGGCTTGCAGCTGCTCGACCCCGACCGCCCGGAAGATCTCACTCCCGAGCAAGCACGCCTGACAGGATATCTTGAACAGGCTTTGCGGGCGCAGTTCCTCTTCATCCGCAACAAGGAATATCTTGTGCAGGGCGGCAAGGTCGTCATCGTGGACGAGTTCACCGGGCGGCAGATGCCCGGGCGCCGTTGGAGCGATGGACTGCATCAGGCGGTGGAAGCCAAGGAAGGCGTGAAGGTGGAGCCGGAGTCGGTGACCTACGCCACCATCACCCTGCAAAATTATTTCCGCATGTACCAGAAACTTGCCGGCATGACCGGTACCGCCTTGACCGAAGCCGAAGAATTTAACAAGATCTACAAACTCGAAGTGGCTCCCGTCTCTCCGAATTTGGAATATCAGTCCTATGGCAAGGGCGCTCCGTTGGTGGAGATCAAAGCCAAGGATGAAGACGGATATTCCTATTCCTACTTTGCGCGCGCAGGTGAAACCGCGCCTCTTTTCTATCGCAGAAAAGATTATCCCGATGTGATCTACCGCACCGTGGAAGCGAAACTGCGCGCCATCGTGATGGAAGTGGTCCGCTACCACACCCTGGGCAGACCGATGCTGGTGGGCACCACCTCGGTTGAATCATCCGACCGCCTTTCGAGCCGGCTTAAGGCTGAGCCTGTCCGTCGGCTGCTGCAGGTCACTCTCGTCCGAAAGATCTTCATGAAAGCGAATAATCTCGAAGAAGACGGCCGCTTGATCGCGGAGCTTGCGCCTTTCAACGAACCGATCGAGAAGATCACTCCCGATGCCTTGCGGAGTTTTATCAAGCCGCATGGTGTGACCAGCATCAACCTTGAAGAACCCGGCAACTTGAGTATCTTGTTGGATGCTCTCGGTTTGCCGCAATCATCCGCTGACCGTTTGAAAGCCATCATTCAGGGCGGCGTGCCTCATCTGGTGTTGAATGCCCGCAAGCATACTGAAGAGTCTCAGATCATCGCGGGCGCGGGCGCGTTCGGCGCAGTGACCATTGCCACCAACATGGCGGGTCGTGGCGTGGACATTAAACTCGGCGGCGAAGTGGCTGAAGAGGTTATCTCGGCTGTGAACCGTGTTTTGCGCAAGGTGGGTTTTAACGATCCATTCGATATGTCGCTTGAAGAGCGCCGCCAGGCTTTGCTCAAGGCGGACCCAACACAGTTCGGAATTTATGAATCGGAAGTGAAGCTCTTCCTGCAATACTTTGTGGATATGGAACGGGTGAAGGAACTTGGCGGTTTGCATGTCATCGGTTCCGAACGGCATGAAGCCCGCCGTATCGATAATCAGCTGCGCGGTCGCGCGGCGCGTCAGGGTGACCCCGGCTCTTCACGCTTTTATCTCTCGCTGCAAGATGACCTGATGCGTATGTTCGGCGGCGATCAGGTGGGGAATCTGATGCAGCGTCTCAGCGTGGATGATTCGCTTCCATTGGAAGTGCGCCTTGTCAGTAACATCATCGAGGGTTCGCAGACCCGTGTGGAAGGCGCGAACTTCGATGTTCGCAAGCACCTGCTGGAATACGATGATGTGCTCAACAAGCAGCGTTCGCAGATCTACAGTCAGCGTGACCGTATCTTCGTCAAGGAAGACCTGAGCGAAGACATCGCGGATATGCTTCAGGATGAAGTTGCCAAGCGCGTGGAGATCGGGCTCGCAGACGAAGAAGGTCCGTGGAAGTTGCTGGCGTGGCTGGAGCAGGTCCAACCTCCGTTCGATTCGTTGAACGGTTTGTATCCGTCTTATGGGTACAAGTTGATCCTTGATGAGATCAAAGGCGACGATGTAAAACGCTCGACCTTGAACGTCATTTCGCGTGCCATTGCCACTGAAGGCGAACATGCGCTGCGCGCGATCGACACTTTGGTGGAGAAAACCCGCGAGTCATTTGAATCTCAGACCAATGAGCGCGACGATGCGCTGGATACATATTTTGAAGGACTGCGCGGACTGGAAGAACAGCCGCGTCCGCAAAAGATCGTGGAGGAGATCTCCTCGCTCGTGCGCCTGCCTTTGAAACTTAACAATGAGATGATGCGCGATCTGGGGAACGACCCTGAAAGCGTGAAGGACGATATTCAAGACCTGATCTCTCAGCAGTTGACCGATATCAGCGTCAAGCGATTGATCGGCGCGATCCAGAACCGCATCGGTGAACAGTTGAGCTGGCCGTCGCTGCCCGGAGATTGGGACGAACTTGAAGGCGTGATCTTGAACACTGCGCGCGATGGGTTGACCCGCAAGCAGGAGCGCCTGAACGCGCAGGTGGAACGCGATATCGATGTTTTGCTGCAGCGCGAATCTGCCGATACTGATTCGGCGAAACTGCGTTTGCTGTTGACCCTTTCACAGGGCGTGCGCGCTGTGTTCGATCAGAAGACGCACAAACAAGTAAAGCAGGGATACACCCGCTTCACTTATATCTTCCTCGCCGCGCAGTTGATGGAAAACCGTGAGGTGCAGGATGTTGTGGACGATGTGATGTCTCACCTGGATGCGGCCGAAAATGCCTTGCGCGCCACCTGGGGGCAGAGCGAACTGACCCGCTTGAGCCAGAACGCGGCACGTCTCGCGGATTTTGGTCCCGCGGCGCGGATCGCTTTCGGGGAAGGGCGGTTGAATGAAGCGGCATCCTCTCTCAGTGAGTCTGACCGGCTCCTTTTGGTGGATGCGATCGGTCGATATGTCCTCAATGATGTTCATCGCCAGTTGCTCCTGGGCGCGTTCAGCGAACTTTGGGTGGAGTATTTGACGAAGGTGGAGGCTTTGCGTGTCTCCATTGGGCTTGAGGCTTACGCCCAGCGTGACCCACTGGTACAATATAAGGGACGCGCATCGGAAATGTTCCAGCAATTACTGGCAGATGTGCGCAGTCTGGTGATCAGCCGGGTGTTTGCGACAAGGCCGCGGCGTGTGGAGATCACAGTGATTGATAATTCTGACAGCGAGGTGGCTGCGCCCAGCTCGACCCCGCAGTCGGTGCAGGTCGGCAGCGTGTCTGGCGGTAAGAAAAAGAGGAAGCGTCACTAGGCTTGCGCGAGAAGTGGCAAAGGTGGATCGTTGTCCAACGAAACAGTTCCGTTGAACCAATTCTTTTCTCTTCCAAAAGTGGAGTTACACCGCCACCTCGAAGGATCTCTGCGTCTGACGACCATGTTGGACATTGCGGATCGGCATGGTGTGACCGTTCCTGTCAGTATGTTCAACCTCAGCGGGCTGGTGCAGGTGCAGGACCAGGACCCGATGACCTTCACCAACTTCCTCGAAAAATTTAAAACCCTCAGGCTTTTTTACAAATCTCCGGATGTGATCCATCGTGTGACCCAGGAAGCGATCGAAGATGCTGCCAGGGATAACATCCGCTACATGGAATTGCGCTTCACGCCGGTTGCGCTCAGCCGCGCGGAGGGATTTCCTCTGCACGATGTGATGGATTGGGTGGCGTCCAGCGCGAGCGAGTCTGCGCGAAAGAACAACATCAAAGTTGGTTTGATCGCCTCGGTGAACCGCCATGAAAGCCCCGAGTTGGCCGAGCAGGTGGCCTGGCTGGCTGCGGAGCACATCAAGGATGGGCTGGTGGGGCTGGACCTGGCCGGTAATGAGGCTGAGTTCAAAGCTGAACCGTTCAAGGATATTTTCAAGGAAGCGAAACAATCCGGACTGCATGTGACCATCCATGCGGGCGAGTGGGGACCGGCGGCGAACGTGCGCGAGGCGATCGAGGTCATGGGCGCCGAGCGGATCGGTCACGGTGTGCGCGTGCTTGAAGATGAAAAGGTCGTGGCGCTTGCGAAGGAACGCGGCACCACTTTTGAAGTTTGTGTGACCAGTAATTATCAGTCGGGCGTGGTTAAATCTCTGCCCGAGCATCCCCTGCCTCGTATGATCGAGGCTGGTTTGAACGTCACCGTTAATACCGATGACCCCAGTGTGTCGCGCATCACGCTCTCTCATGAATATCAGCATATCGGCGAGAACATGAACGTGTCCTTCGAAGTGCTGCGAGACAGCGTGCTCAAAGCGGCTCAGGCTTCCTTTTTACGAGATGCTGAGAAGAAAGACCTGGTTGAGTCGCTTAGGCAGGAATTGAACATTTAGCTTTTTGGGGGGCGGACGTGTTCCGCAATGCAGGCTGAGACCTGCTCTTCATATAGTAAACCCCACCACAAAGCAAAAAGGATATCAAAGGCGCTCCTTTGAGTTCTTGGTACTGTGGTGTGAGTGTAAGAGCGGCGATGTCCGCCCCTACGAAATCCTCATCACCAAAGGAGTATCCTATGCAAGATCTATTTAAGTCCCGCGACGTATTGAAAGTGGGAGACAGGCAATACGTCATTTTCCGTCTCGATGCGCTGGAAAAGGCAGGTTTAACGAAGCTTGGCAAACTGCCCTATTCCATTCGCATTGTGCTCGAAGCCGCCCTTCGTCAATGCAATGATAATGAGATCACGCAGGCAGATGTGAAGAACATCGCCTCGTGGACTCCCAAAGGCGCGCGTCCCGGCATTCCCTTCCTTCCCGGTCGTGTGGTCATGCAAGACTTCACCGGCGTACCCGCTGTTGTGGACCTCGCTTCGATGCGCTCGGCTGTCGCCCGCCTGGGCGGCGACCCGAAGAAGATCAACCCGCTCGTGCCTGTGGACCTCGTGATCGACCACTCGGTGCAGGTGGATTTCTTCGCCACTGCCGAAGCTCTCAACCGCAACACCGAAGTTGAATTTCAGCGCAACCGCGAACGTTACGAATTCCTCAAGTGGGGACAAAAAGCGTTTAGCAACTTCCGTGTGGTTCCCCCGATGACCGGTATTGTGCATCAGGTGAACCTGGAGAATCTCGCCGAGGTCGTCATGACCAAGGTGGATGGCGCGGATGTACTGGCTTACCCAGACACCGTGGTTGGCACTGACTCGCACACCACCATGATCAACGGGCTTGGCATCGTTGGCTGGGGCGTGGGTGGAATTGAAGCCGAAGCCGTCATGCTTGGTCAGCCGATGGATATGCTCCTGCCCGATGTGATCGGTTTCAAACTGTACGGCAAACTTAACGAAGGTGTGACCGCCACCGATCTCGTTCTCACCGTGACCCAAATGCTGCGCAAGAAGGGTGTGGTCGATAAGTTCGTCGAGTTCTTCGGCGAAGGCTTGAATAACATGTCTCTCACCGATCGCGCCACCATCGCCAACATGGCTCCCGAATACGGCGCCACCATGGGTTACTTCCCGGTCGATGAAGAGACCCTGCGCTACATGCGCCTGACCGGCCGTCCCGAAGAAGTGATCGCCCGCACCGAAGCGTACATGCGCGCCCAGGGACTCTTCCGCGATGCGAACAGCCCCGAGCCTGAATTTACCGACACCCTCGAACTAGACCTCGCAAGCGTCGTCCCCTCATTGGCTGGACCCAAGCGTCCGCAGGACCGGGTCGCGCTTAACGATATGAAGGATACATTCCGAAAGGCTCTCACCGCCCCGATCAAGGAACGCGGCTACGAGCTTTCCGGCGATGCTTTGAATCGCGAAGCCACTTTTGGCACCAACGGCGGTTCACAAAAGATGAAGCATGGGGCGGTCGTGATCGCGGCCATCACCTCCTGCACCAACACCTCCAACCCGTCTGTGTTGATCGCCGCGGGACTTGTCGCGAAGAAGGCCGTTGAAAAGGGTTTGAATGTCAAGCCGTACGTCAAGACCTCGCTCGCGCCCGGCTCACTGGTCGTGACTGAATATCTCAAGAGTGCCGGGTTGATCGATCCACTTTCCAAACTTGGTTTCAATGTCATCGCTTACGGCTGCACCACTTGTATCGGCAACTCTGGACCTCTGCCCGGCGAAGTAGCCAAGGCTGTCACCAGCGGTGACCTGGTTGCATCTGCGGTCATCTCTGGTAACCGCAATTTTGAAGGGCGTGTGCATCCGCTCGTGAAGGCCAATTATCTGGCGTCACCTCCGTTGGTCGTGGCGTACGCGTTGGCCGGCACTGTGGATATTGACCTGAACAACGAGCCGCTCGGCACAGGCTCCAATGGCGAGGCGGTCTATCTCAAGGATCTGTGGCCCAGCCAGCAGGAGATCAGCGAAGCGATCGCAGCGAACGTGAAAGCTGAAATGTTCAAGTCCAAGTATGCTGATGTCTTCTCTGGTTCCGATATGTGGAAGGAGATCAAAGTTAAGGAAGGCGATCTCTTTGAATGGAACGATGACTCGACCTACATCCACCACCCGCCCTACTTCCAAACGCTCACTCTGGATGTGCCCGCGATCCAGCCGATTCAAGATGCGCGCGTGCTCGGCGTTTTTGGTGACTCCATCACCACCGACCATATCTCCCCCGCCGGCAACATCGCCGCGGATTCTCCTGCCGGCAAGTTCCTGCAGGAACGTGGTGTGCAGCCCAAGGACTTTAATCAGTACGGCACACGCCGCGGCAATGACCTGGTGATGGCCCGCGGCACCTTTGCGAACATCCGCCTTAAGAACGTGATGGTCGCGCCCAAGGAAGGCAACCTGACCAGACTTCAACCCGAAGGTACCGAGATGTCCATCTTCGATGCCGCGATGAAATACAAGGAAGCGGGCGTGCCTTCCATCGTGCTGGCTGGCAAGGAATATGGCACAGGATCCAGCCGCGATTGGGCCGCGAAGGGACCGATGCTGCAGGGTGTGAAAGCCGTCATCGCTGAATCCTTCGAACGCATCCACCGCTCGAACCTGGTGGGAATGGGTGTGCTTCCATTGAGATTCACTCAGGGACAGAACGCCGAGTCGCTCGGGCTGGATGGCAGTGAAGTGTTCACCATCGAGGGCTTGAACGACGACATCAAACCCCAGAGCGAGATCACTGTCAAAGCGAAGAAGTCTGATGGCAGGACGATCGAGTTCAAGGCTGCTGTGCTGTTGAATACTTCTGTTGAGGTCAACTACTACCGCAACGGCGGCATTCTGCACACGGTGCTGCGCAACTTGGTAAAGTAAAAGTTCTATAAATAAAAAGAGACTGGCATTTGCCAGTCTCTTTTTATTTATACCTTCTGAACCGGAAATTGAATCTCGTTGACCGTGTTTGGGTCGTTCTGATCTTCAGGCTTTTCCGGCATCTTGAGGTTCAACTCGCGGCTCGGACCCACGATCTGATATCCGTTCACATCGATCCATTTGGCGAGAGCATCGTAGGACTCACCGATGGTGGCAAAAGACCCGGCATGGACGACACACGCCATCGTCTCGACCGCAGGCAGGTCATAGATTTTGACGTGCCCGATGGGAGTCGGGTCACCGGCGATGGGCATGGCAACTTCAATATCCCAATCGCCTTCGCGGGCATCGGCATCATGATAGATCGCCATTGGTGTGCCGTTCATGCGGACATTGTTTTGATAAATAAAGCCCAGTAGTTCATCCCAAAGGACGCGTTGCGCGGGTGGGTTCGCAACCACGCCTCGTACGGTGGCGGCTTTCATTGCATCGATTTTCTTGATAACAACATCATACTTGGACATAAAGTTCTCCTGTTGAGTTTGTCTCAGCCAGCGTTCCACCTGCTCCAGCCTTGCTGTTTCTTCTTCCATTCGCTGCCGGATCTCGGCTTGGCGGAGTTTGAGCATCCCGCGTAATTCTTCTGTGGAAAGATTCTCTTCAAGGAAGCGACTGATCTCCTCTAAAGAAAACCCCAACTCTTTCAATGCAAGGATGCGATACAAGCGCGGCAGTTGGTGGAAGTCGTAATAACGGTAGCCAGTAAAGCGGTCCACTTCGACGGGTTTGAGTAAACCCATCTCGTCGTAGTACCGCAGCGTTTTGATGGAAACGCGGCTAAGTTTGGAAAAGTCTCCGATTCGGATCATGGTAGGCGCCTTCATTCTCTTATACACTCTCCTGTAACGGGAGAGTCAAGGTCAAAATCAATTAGGACTCATATCCCAACTGTTTTCATTTGAGATATTCTATAATTGTGTCATGGATTCTAAACCTTCATTCGAAAACTTCCCGCTTCTTTCCACCCCGAACCTGATTCTGCGTGATCTGCGCCTTACCGACCTCGATGACTTGTACGAGTACGCCTCCGACCCAGAAATTGACCATTACACCCCATGGGATCATTATAAGAATATGGAAGAAGCTCGTGAGAATCTGAACGATTTTCTGGAAGCTTATGAAAAGCATGGCTTTTGGGCGTGGGGTATCGAACACCGAGTGGATAAAAAATTGATCGGCATCATCAATATCAACAAGCCGGGATACAACCGCAAAGTGGAAGTGGGCTACACCATTGCGCGAAAATACTGGGGACAGGGACTCGCCACAGAGGCGCTTCAGGTGTTGATCCAGTATGGGTTCGAGAAACTGGACGTGGCGCGGATCGAAGCGGTGATCCTTCCTGAAAATAAGGCATCTTCAAAAGTCCTGCTCAAAGCGGGGATGAAGTTCGAGGGTCTATTGCGCAGTTATCAAGTATGGAAAGGCAAGCCCAGCGATTTGGAAATGTATGCGATTGTGAAGGCATAAGCCGAATGTTACAAACGGGCAGATGCGTTGAAAAGAACGAACCGAAACCCGCCGAGGCGGGTTTCGTCTTTTATTACAGGTTGTGCGGCATTTTATCAATGGAGGCAAATGTGACAAAGAATATTTTTATGAGTTATTCGCGCCGTGAATTGGGGTTTGTAGACGATCTGGTAAAAAAGCTGGAAGGCGAAAATTACAATGTCTGGCTGGACTACCGCGCATTGATTCCCGGCTCTCCCTGGAATGTTCAGATCGAAAAAGGATTGAAGGAGGCGGATACAGTGCTGTTGGTGGTTTCCAAGGCTGCGGTCGCTTCGGAATATGTGGCATTGGAATGGCGTCACTTTTTAGAAACGAGCAAGCGCGTCATCCTGTTGATCTTTGAAGCTGTAGACTTGCCCGCTGAGTTGGAGAAATTCGAGTGGGTGGATTTTCGCGGCAGTTATCAGGCGGGGCTGAAAGAACTATTCTCCCAATTGAAGAAACCCATTCAAGAGGAACACCCTGTCCCTGAGACGGGATTCAAAGCGCCGCGGGTCGTGTGGGCAGCCGTTGCAGTGAGCGCGGTGGTGTCGCTCTTGTCCCTTTTTGAATATTGGACTTTGTTCATCCCGTGGTTTTTGGTCCCGCTTCCATACAGGATCTACAAACGAAACTTTAATTTCACGCATGTGCAAACTGCTTTGCTGGCATTGCCGGTTGCGTCCTTACTTTCTCTCGTGGTTTATGAAGACCCTTCATTGGATGCTGTGGTCTGGTTGGGACTCATTTTTGGGTTGATCTTGCTGTTCATCCTGCGCTCTTCCGCCATGCAGCGGTGGGGAAAACCAGAAGCCATCATCCCCAAATATATCAACCCGCAAGATACGAAGATCTCATCTCCCGAGCCCATTTCATTCTATGTGGATTACGCCGTTCAGGACCGTGTGATCGCCGAAGATCTGATCGAGACATTGAAGAAGTATGGACACCCTCAAGCGGATTCGATCCAGGATGCAAAAGCGGTCTTCGCTTTGATCTCCCGCTTCAAATCGGACACGGACGCGGTGCCGGAAAAACAAATGCTCTTTCCGATCCTCATCCAAACGAACAACAACATCTCAAAGAAATTGTCCCGCATCCAGTGGATCGATTTTCGCCCCGGTGTGCGCGGATTGGATACGATCGCCCAATTGCTGTCGAACCCAAAGGAACTGCTCAAGGCTCTGGGGATGAGACCGGTCAGTTCTCAAACGGTGTATTCGCCGTTGATCACCACGATCTACTACTTTATCCTACTCCTGGCTGTGGTTAATATCGGCTCTTCACTGAACTATTTGCTGACCCCGCCGATCGATCTGATCCCTTCGGACTATGTTGAACTTACGATAAACATGCTCCTCTTCGGCGGGCTCGCCTATTTAATGGTGAATGGATTGACCAGCCGGAAAGGTCTGTTCTCCAATGTGTGGCAGATCCTTTTGGGTGTTGTCGGCATGTGGCTTCTGACATTCTGGCAAAAGGACCTGGACGCAAGGATCATCCAGGAGATCGCCGATGCGGGCATCGATGTGGAAACGATCGCCTACAACTTTGTCAATGTTGCGGAATTTATTTATTTGATTGGAATAGCTGTGATGGGTTTCGTGTTCTTTAGAAATAAGCGCGACGCAAAAAGATGGTTTCCCGCCAGGCAGAAATGATCTGAAATAAAAGTTTCTCGAATGCTAGTGAAATGAAAACCGAAGCCAAAAGGCTTCGGTTCTTTTTTGCAGAGATCGCAATTGCGGGGATCAGGTATTTTGCCTGAGGCGGATGCTGAACAGGATGACGATCAGCAGGAATGTGATCGCAAGCAGAAAAATGGACTGTACCCACAGACCGAGGAAGCTCACGGTCATTGTGACGACTGTCAGCGCGGCGAGAAAGAGCTCGGCCCGCGACTCTCTCATTTTTCGACTGGCTTGATACCCCAGATAGCCTCCGCTTCCCAGGCACAACATGCTGACGATCGATGCGACGATCAGGTACAGTGTCCCATTGCCGCGCACAGGCAGGACGAAGAGTCCGCAGGTATTTTCCTGGTCGGGCATGGGGTATGCCGAGTAGACCAACACCTTGGCGAAGATGAACTTCTCAAGGTCAATGTTTTGCGGACCGATCTTCCACTCGAAGGTGCGTGATTCGCCCGGGGCGAGCTCGATGAATTCAAAGGAGGTGGAAGGTGCAAGCGGTGTGCTGATCTCCGCTTTGACAGTTGGCGAAATGGTCTGCCCTGTCTTGTTGGTGATCGTGTAAGAGAATGTCTGGTTTTCGTCCTTCGCGATCAGGATGGGGCAGCTTAGCCCGTTCAACGGGGTCTTGGCTTGTTTGGTGAATCCATAAAAAGCAGATTCAAAGTCTGCCCAGGTGGCAAGCGTGGATAAGACCACACCAAGCAGAATTCCGATCAGTAATAGAATGTTCGTCAGGATTGTTTTGTTTTGATTCATGTTAAATAGACTCTGCCATTGGGTAAAAATATAGGATGCTATTGTAGCAGTTTGATGTATTTGGCGGGAGTGCCAAACAAAAAGGCTGCCCATGATTGGGCAGCCTTTTTGTTGATCGATCAATTCTTTTTCTCCATATCCTTGCGGATCTGTTCACGCAGGGCGTCTGCCTGGGCAGAGCGCGGCGCCTGCGATTCGCCAGCCATCGCGCTAAATCTTTCTGAGAGCAGCATGGTCAGCAGCCCTTCCATGATACTGCTGGAGGTGGACCCGCCGCCTTCGCCATTGCCGCCCACCACCACGCGCGGCACCACATCCACGCCAGATTGTTGAATGGCTTCCGCAAAACGGTTGAGCACTTGCTGGGTCACCTGGAATTGCGGTCCTCCATAAGCGCGGACCTGTTCTTCGGTGGCGAGAGCCTGCGCGATACCCACCCGGGCGATCTTCTCAGCTTCGGCTTCGGCCAACGCGCGGATCTGCTGCGCCTGTTGAATCGAGCGCTGGTATTCAGCCTTACCCTGGTCGGTCTGGATGTTGATGTTCAACTCCGCTTCGGTCAACTTGGTCTGCATCTGCGCGCGCGATTGTGCCTCACGCAGCTCGCGTTCCTTGACGGCCGCTTTTTCCTGCTGGGCGTAGGTCTCAACCTGCTCTTCCGCAACCTGGCGAGCCCGCAGCTGGTTGAGGATGGTCTCGATCTGAGTGTCCTTCTCAGGCGAGGAGGGCGTGCCAATCAACACCTCCTCAAGTTCGAGGTTGTAATGAGCGAACTTTTCCTTCATCTCCAGGCTGGCCTGTTGTTGGATCGCACTGCGGTCTTGCAGCAACTGGATCAATGTTCGTGTCTGGCCGACGTTCTTGAAATAAGCCGAAACCATCGGGTCAAGGGTTTGCTCCACCAGTTTCTTGATGTCGCCAAAACGCTGGATGACGAGCGGCGCTTTTTGATAATCGATATGCACGACCACCGAAAGCGGCAGGGACGGCTCGAACGCATCCTTGGTGATGAGGGAGACTTCGGTCAGGTTTTCATCATAGCGGTGCGCGCCCGTCTCGGTGCGGATCCACTTGAGGATGATGTTCGTCGTTGGGATGGAGATCACTTTACCGGCGTAGGCATTGAACGCGTACTTGCCCGGCAGGAGCGGTTCGTTCCACACACCCCGGTTGCCTCTGGAGACCAATTCACCGTGGCGATATTCCTTGCCCGAGAGGTCGGCGCCGGTCTCACCGGTATAGGAAACAACCACGCCTACATTACCGACCTCGATGATGGTTTTTGCGATCATCTCCACTGTGGCGAAGAGACGGTTGACATAATAGGTACCCTCAACAAGCACCTGCAACTGCCGTCCGCGCTGACCGCCGGCGCGCAGGAAATTATCGGCATCCTGAAATTTGTTATGGTAGGTCTCAGACTGGACGGGATCATCACCCACCACAGGGGCGATGATCTCACCCTGCGCCAGCGAGGGTCCGTCGTGCACGGTGACAATGCCGATGGTATCGTCGGTATCCTTGATCACCACCGGGCGGAAACCGCCGCGCTCCGCGATGACCTGCGCCATGTTTTTGATCGTCTCACCTTCCTCCTTGCTGAGAGGCAGGGTGTAAATGCGCTCTTCGGTAATGACCACGAACTGCACGAGGTTGAAGGCATAAGTGCCTTCACGCAGGATGCGTCGCTGCGGACCGCGCTGCCCGCCATTCTTCAGGAAGTTCTCCACATCCTGAAAGTCTGTCACTTCGGCGTTCGAGGCCAGAACCTGGGCGGGGTCCAGTTGACGACCGTCACGCGCAAAGACATACCCGATCTTGCCCTGTGAGATTGTCACCAGCGGCATGGTGTGGACAACATACTGAATGGGCATAAGGTAGTGTAGACCACCGCGCAGGATGTTCGGCTGATAACCGGCTTCACCGTTCAGGGCGATGAAACCAGACTTTACAGAACCTTTGCCTGCAAAGCGCTTCTCGATGATGCCAATGCGGTTGTTGGGGATGAAGCGGATCCCTGATAGTGCAAGGAGCACCAATAACCCGCCTGCGATATAACCTGCAAAAGCCAATACTGTCATTTTTTTCTCCTTTGTGCGTCGAATTACGCACAATCATTGCATACGGAAATGCCATGACAGGGTTTCCGGTTTTAAGGATGGGAAATGTCACTCTTCGGTACTGGCAGCCTGTGGGATGTGACAAAAATAATCGGGTATACTTCGCTTCGCTCATAGGGCAGAGAACTCCCTTTGTAATCATTTTTCCAGGAAAAGAAATTCAAGAAAGCAGCATGACCGACCATATCCGTAACTTTTGCATCATCGCCCATGTAGACCATGGCAAATCCACGCTTGCAGACCGCCTGCTTCAATTAACAGGCGCCATCTCTGAGCGCGACATGACCGAACAAGCCCTCGACTCGATGGATCTTGAGCGTGAGAAAGGTGTCACCATCAAGGCTTCGGCGGTCCGCATGTTTTACACGGCGAAGGATGAACAAAAATATGAACTCAACCTGATCGACACCCCCGGGCACGTGGACTTCGGCTACGAAGTCAGCCGCGCGCTAAAAGCCTGCGAAGGTGCGATCCTTGTGGTGGATGCCACGCAGGGAATCGAAGCCCAAACATTGGCAAACCTTTACCAGGCGCTCGATGCCGACCTGACGATCGTTCCCGTTATCAATAAGATCGACCTCCCCTCGGCCCGCCCCAACGAAGTGGCTGAAGACGTGGGCAGCTTGCTGGGCATTGAGCCTGAATCGGTCCTTCAAGTTTCCGCCAAAGAAGGCATCAATGTGGACCAGATCCTCGAAGCCATTGTGAAGCGTGTGCCGCCGCCCAAAGATGCCGACGATGAGCCCATGCGCGCGTTGATCTTCGATGCTCATTACGACTCATACAAGGGCGTCATTGCCTACATCCGCGTGTTCGAAGGCAAGATCAGATCCACCGATGTGCTGCGCATGTTCGCCACCAAAATGGACTTACGCCCGGTTGAGATCGGCATCTTCGCGCCAGGCATGAAACCCGTGGACAGTCTTGGCTCAGGCGAGGTTGGGTACATCGCCACAGGTTTTAAGACCGTGCATGAATGCCGCGTTGGCGACACAATGACGGTCGCTGCCGCTCCCGCTGCGGAGCCTCTACCGGGATATTTCACCCCCAAGCCGATGGTCTTTGCGGGCATTTATCCGGTCGAAGCGGATGATTACACCACTCTGCGCGAGTCGCTTGAAAAATTACAACTGAACGATGCTTCATTAAGTTTTCAACCTGAAACTTCGCAAGCTCTGGGGTTCGGGTTCCGCGCGGGCTTCCTCGGTCTCTTCCACATGGAGATCATCCAGGAGCGTATCGAAAGAGAGTATGACCTTGATGTGCTTTTTACCGCCCCCTCTGTGGAATACGAGGTGCTGGTCATTGGCGACGAAGTCATCAAAGTGGATTCACCCGCAGAACTGCCAGACCCCAGCAAGATCATCGAAGTGCGCGAACCGTGGATGAACATTGAGATCATCACCCCCACCGATTATTACGGTCCCATCATGGATCTGGTGACAAAGCGCCGCGGCATCTTCAAACAGCAGGAATATCCCGCCCCGCACCGCGTGCAACTGGACTTTGAGATCCCGCTGTCCGAGATCATTGTAGACTTCTTCGACAGTTTGAAGTCGCGCACCAAAGGTTACGCCTCGCTGGATTATCAATTCCTTGAATATCGCGCCGATAAATTGCAGAAGCTGGAGATCCTCGTGAATGGCGACCCGGTTGATGCGCTCGCGGCGATCGTCCATGAGAAGGATGCCTTCCACAAGGGGCAGCGCCTCATCACCAAGCTCAAGGACCTGATCCCGCGTCAATTGTTCGATGTGGCTGTGCAGGCCGCCTCAGGCGGACGTATCATCAGCCGCGCCAATGTCAAAGCCACCCGCAAGGATGTGCTTGCAAAATGTTACGGCGGCGACATCTCTCGCAAAAAGAAATTGCTCGAGAAACAAAAGAAGGGCAAGAAACGTCTCAAGATGGTCGGCAATGTGGAGATCCCTCAGGACGCTTTCATGGCTGTCTTGAAACTGGATGACGATTAATGCAAGGGCATGGCGGAGTGGTCTGGAATCCTTGATTCGACTCCCTGCCATGCCTTTGTTTTTGGTGAAACTATGAAAGACATAAAACGTTTGATCCCCGGCGCATTGATCAGCATCGCCTTGATCGCGGCCATCCTGTACTTTGTGGATTTCCAAACCATGTGGAACGCGATCCGCAATGCGAATTACAGCATCCTGGTCGGCTCGGTGTTCCTCTCCTTTTTGTGGATGTTCGTCCGCGCCAAGGTTTGGCAGACCTTGCTGCGCGACAAGGCGAAATACATTGATGTGCTTTTTACCGCCAGCGAAGGATATTTGCTCAATACCTTCCTGCCTTTCCGCCTCGGAGAAGTAGGGCGGGCTTTTCTTCTCAGTCGAAAGTCGAGCATGACCTTCAGCGAAATATTACCTACCATCATCATCGAACGGGTGGTTGACCTGGCCTTTGCCGCTGCAATATTGCTGGCCGGTCTGCCGTATGTTTCTGATACCCAGGGCTCGGAACGCATTGGCTACATTGTGGGGGGAGTGGTCATCTTGGGGCTGGTGATGATGTATGTGCTGGCTCGCAACAATAAATGGGCGTTGAACACTTTTCACCAGTTGAGCAGGCGCTGGCCTTTCCTGCAAAAATTCGGAGGCAGTTTTCTCGAGTCGTTTTTGGACGGACTCGGTGTGTTGACCGACGGCTGGCTCTTCATCCGCTTTTTGTTATGGATGACTTTCAACTGGGCCATTGCGCTGGTAGCCTATTATCTGATCACGCTGGCTTTCTTCCCGCAAGCCCAGCCCGAGTGGACGTTGTTCGTGCTCGGGGCAGCGGCTTTTGGCGGCGCGATCCCCGCTTTGCCGGGCGGAGTTGGGACTTTTGAAGGGGCGGTCAGCGCGGCGTTGACCCTGTTCACAAAAGATCAATCCACCTCGCTGGCGGTTGCGCTCACTGCGCGGCTTTATAACTATCTCAACAGCGGCGTGCTTGGCACGATCGGACTAATGCGCGAAGGGCAGACCCTTTCGGGTGTGTATCAGCAATTGATGGCGTTGAGGAGTAAACAAGGGGCGGAGGCATCCGCCGAGGTAAAGGAATAATGGGAAAACAATATCTTGTCACCGGCGGCGCCGGGTTTATCGGTTCGAACTATGTTCATCGTTTGTTGAAGCGCGGAGAAAAGGTCATCGTGTACGATAACCTCTCCCGCACCACACGCAACATTGAATGGCTCAAAAAGGAATTCGGAGAGAATGCCTTCGAGTTGGTTGTTGGGGATGTGCGTGATGCAGATAGGATCGCTGAAGCAGGCCGGAGCGCGGATGTGATCGTTCATCTGGCCGGGCAGGTGGCTGTCACCACCTCGGTCATCGATCCACGGGACGATTTCGGTTCCAATGCGCTCGGCACCTTTAATGTGTTGGAGGCGGCGCGTCTCTCTGACAGAAAGCCCATCTTCATTTATGCCTCCACCAACAAGGTGTATGGCGGCATGGAAGATGTGGAGTTGTTTGAAGAGGCGACCCGCTGGCGTTACAAGGATCTGGTGAATGGCTGCCCCGAGACCCAGCCGTTGGATTTTCACTCGCCGTACGGGTGCAGCAAAGGCACAGGCGATCAATACGTCCGCGATTACGCCCGCATTTACGATCTGCCGAC
>JAGNWT010000024.1:23249-46725 GCA_017985935.1 Anaerolineales bacterium
GCTTCTCTTCCGAACATTCTGACCGCCCTGTTGATCTTTGTTTTCAGTCTTTACTTTGCGGGAGTGTTGAGCAATCTCTTGAAGAAGGTGCTTACCCGCCGCAATGTGACCGCAGGCGTCGTTTCCCTGCTGTCTGATATTGTGCGCTGGGTGGTGATCATCTTTGGCACGATCACGGCCCTGCAGAGATTCTTCAACGTGACCGCCTTCATCACGGGTCTGGGGATCATCGGCTTTACGGTCGGTTTCGCGCTTCAGAATGTGATGCAGAATTTCGTCTCCGGCATCATTCTCCTGGTCCAGCAGCCGTTCAAGGTCGGTGACGAGATCAGTGTGCTTGGCTTTGACGGACAGGTATTGAAGATCGACCTGCGCACGACAGACCTGCAAACTCTCGATGGGCGCGTGGCCATCCTGCCCAACGCGGATGTGCTTTCGCATGTCATTGTCAATTACACGCGGGCGCGCCGCCGCCGTGTTGACCTGCCGCTGACCATTCCGTATGGTGCCAGCCCCGAGCAGATCCGTGCCATTCTTTTAAGTGTGGTCAAGGATGTGCCCGGTTACGCGCTTGTGCCGGTGCCTGAGGTCAATTTCACCAACTTTGGGAATTCATCCATTGAACTGGTCGCTTCGTTCTGGGTCAATACCACCGTGGTTAAAGTAGAGTCTGCAAAAGATGCCGCGTTGGTGAAGGTAAGAGAAGCCTTCGAGCAGCAGGGCATCAAACTCCCGATCCCTGCTCAGACCTTCTACGTCCGATCGGAAAAATAAGGCGGTTGCCTTATCCGTTATAATCCTTCAGCCTTATGAAAATACTTACCGTTCTCACTTACTATCGTCCGCACACCAGCGGACTAACCATATACGCCGAACGTCTTGCGCGCGCATTTGTAAAGCGCGGACATCAGGTGACCGTGATGACCACCCAGTACGACCCTTCCATTCCGCGCGAAGAGATGATGGATGGAGTGAAGGTCATTCGCGTGCCGGTGGCGGCGCGTGTCAGCAAAGGCGTGCTCGCCCCCACTTTTGGGTTGGTCGCTACGAAACTGGTCGCCCAGCACGATGTGGTGCAGTTGCACCTGCCGCAGTTCGATGCGCCCGGGGTCGCCTTGCGCGGGCGGCTGTTCGGCAAGCCGGTGGTGCTCACCTATCATTGCGATGTGCAATTGCCGACCGGAACCTTCAACCGCCTTGTCAATTTTGTGTTGGATTTCCAGAACAATATGGCGGGACGTCTTGCGAATCACATCGTGACCTACACCCAGGATTACGCCGACCACTCTCCCTATCTCTCACGCTACGCGTCCAAACTGAACCCGATCCTGCCTCCGGTGGAGATGCCTGTTCCCACGCCTCATGCTGTTTCCGCTTTTGCTGAGCGGCACCGCACCAAAGAGCGCAGACCGGTCATTGGCATGGTCACGCGCTTTGCCTCCGAAAAGGGCGTGGAAGTATTGCTCGATGCCCTGCCGCATATCTTGCAAAAGTATCCCAACGCGCAGGTGTTGTATGCGGGGCAGCACGAGAACGTGATGGGCGAGCAGTCATATTTTGAGCGGCTCATCCCGCGCATCCGTGAATATGAAGAAAAGGGACAGTGGACCTTCCTTGGCAATCTTGACCCGGTGCAGCTTGCTGCCGTCTATCCCAACCTCGATGTCATCACCGTGCCTTCGCTCAATTCCACTGAGGCGTTTGGGCTGGTTCAGATCGAAGCGATGATGAACGGCGTACCGAGCGTGCCGTCTGCGCTGCCGGGAGTCCGCAGGCCTGTGCAGATGCACGGCATGGGGGTCGTCTCTCAAATTGGGGATCATGTCTCTTTGGCAGAATCAATTCTCAGCGTGTTGGATGATCCGCAAAGATTCCGCGGTGACGTTGAATCGATCAAGAGATCCTACAATCCCGATTCCATCGCGCAGGAATATGAGAAGTTGTTTGAGCGGCTCATGAAAAAAGGAAGATAAGATGGAATCACTTGGAATTAATATCGGTCTGCTTTTTGTCCAGTTGATTTCCATGATCATGCTGATCGGATTCCCTGTCGCCTCCTTGATCGACCTCAAAAAGAAAAAAATGACTGGCGCGGCGCTTGCGATTTGGGCGCTTATTATTTGCGCCGTTCCGCTGCTCGGACCGCTTGCTTACTGGATCATCAAACCCTCGGCAGAGTGAAGCGGTTTCGCAGGACCATAAGAACTTATTTCAAAGGCAAATGTATCGATGAATGATCGTCAACCTAAAGATTTTCTTTTTTTACACCTAAGCGGACTCCCCTACTTCCGCGCTTTTTTGCGCGCAGTGGAAAGCGCCTATTATCAAGATATTGAATTGCCATCCCCGATCCTGGATGTGGGCTGCGGCGACGGCAACTTTGCCGCCCTGACCTTCGACCACAATATCGATGTCGGGCTGGACCCGTGGCATGGTCCCATCCATGAGGCAAAGGCGTACAAGAAGTACGACCTGCTGGTCGAGTCAGATGGCGGTACCATGCCTTTCCCCGACGGGCATTTTGGTTCGGCTTTTTCCAACTCGGTCTTGGAGCATATTCCGCATGTGGATGTGGTTGTTAAAGAGACCAGCCGCGTGCTGAAGCCCGGCGCTCCTTTTGTTTTTTGCGTACCGAACCATCATTTTCTGCGCACACTTTCAGTTGGGAATGCGTTCGATGCGATCGGACTGCGCCCGCTGGGTGATCTGTACCGCGCGTTCTTCAACAAGATCTCTCGCCATCATCATTGTGATAATCCGCAGGTCTGGCAGGCGCGGCTTGAAGCCAACGGGTTTGAGCTTGTCCGTTGGTGGCATTATTTTTCTCCGCGCGCTTTGCACACCCTGGAGTGGGGTCATTACTTTGGGCTGCCAAGCTGGATCGCGCATTTCATCTTCAAGCGTTGGATACTCTCTCCGACCCGCTGGAATCTATACTTTACCGAGAGATTCCTGCGCAAGTTCGTAGAGAACCCAAACCATCCGCGGGGCGCTTACACCTTTTACGTGGCGCGAAAAAAGTAAAAAGATCCCTTCATTAGTTCTGCCTCCGTTTTCAGGGCGTACGTTGCCGCAAAACGGAGGCTTTTTTTGACCTTAAACCAAAACTAGAAATATCGATTCGACCCCAAAGATGAAGTAAACTTGGGCGGATATGACCCACGAAGCACCTCAACCGAAACCAGAAAACGAACCTACGGTCCTTGACCTTTACAAGGCAGTCACCAAAGACTGGGCTTCTTTTATCAATTTCATCCGCTCGTTGTGGGATGCGCGCCGCCGCGAAGAGTTGGACCGGTCTCTTGTCAGCGAGGCGGCTCAACCTGCGCCTGTGGTCGAGTCAGTTCCCGTGGAGCCTGCCCGCTCTTCCCACTTTCCGTGGCGTTCTGTGTTGGCGTTGTTCCTCGCTCTGAGCGGGCAATTCCTTCTTGAGCCGCAGAACCGTCAGGTAAACATTGCCGTTGCTTTGTATGTGATCGCGGCGGGAGTCTGCGTTTGGGCCTACCTCAAAGATGAGTGGCATTTGCCCGCTCTGCCGGCTTTCCGACATACACCTGATGACATGCGCACGCGCATGATCCCATTTTTCTTTTCCATCGTGCTTGCCGCCGGGGCTTTCTGGTTCTTTGGCGACAGTGTGTTCACCCTCACGAATGTTGTGCTTTGGGTGTGGGCTATTTGCTGCCTGCTTTACGCTTTTTGGTTGAAGCTTCCGCGCGTTGTGCAGCATGAAAGCCTTGGATCAGGCAGAAAAAAAATACTGTGGAGTTTGCTGGTATTGGGCGCGTTTGCCATTGCGCTATTCTTCCGCCTGTACCGCACAGACTCGATCCCTGCCGAGCCTTTCAGCGATCATGCTGAAAAAATATTGGATGTTTACAGCCTTACCCAGGGAGATTACAAAATATTCTTCCCGCGTAACACCGGGCGTGAAGCCATTCAAATGTATTGGACCCTGCTCGTGGCCAATGTCTTCGGCACAGGTCTTTCGTTCTTGAGTCTCAAACTTGGCACGGCCTTGCTTGGCATTCTAACCCTCCCGTATGTTTATCTGCTGGGCAAGGAATATGGCGGAGCTCGCACCGGGTTGTTCGCGCTCTTTCTGTTTGGGATTGCCTACTGGCCGAACACGATTTCGCGTATTGGGCTTCGCTTCCCCTTGTACCCCCTCTTCGTCGCGCCGACGCTCTATTATTTGATCCGCGGCCTGCGTACTCGAAATCGAAATGATTTCCTGCTCTCGGGCCTTTTTCTGGGACTCGGTTTGCATGGGTACAGCCCGTTCCGCATGGCTCCGTTTCTGGTGGTGGCCGCATTCGTGCTTTACTTCCTGCACGTCCGTTCGCTGGAAGATCGCAAACAGGCCATTGCATGGTTTGTGATCCTGGTGGTGGTCTCTCTCTTTGTGTTCCTGCCGCTCCTGCGTTACTGGATGTTGAACCCGACCTACTTTGGTTATCGTGCTTTGACTCGGCTGACCTCGGCGGAGCGGTCTTTGCCCGGCCCGGTGATGTTGATCTTCCTTTCCAATTTATACCGCGGCTTGTTGATGTTCAACTGGAACAACGGAGTGATCTGGGTCCATTCCATTCCGCTTCGCCCCGCGCTGGATATTGTGAGCGGCGCGTTGTATGTGATGGGGATCATCCTGCTGATCGCGCGCTACATCCGGCAGCGTGACTGGCGGGACCTGCTTCTTTTGGTCTCCATTCCGATCCTGCTGATGCCGTCTGTGCTTTCATTGGCATTCCCCGGCGAGAATCCCTCGCTTAACCGCACGGGCGGGGCGGCGGTGGTGGTATTCATTGTCAGCGCATTGGCGCTCGATGGGTTCGTCTCAAGCCTCGGCGCGGAAAAGAGCCGGCGCTTCCTCGCCTACGGTCTGACCGGTATCCTCTTCGCCGCTTCCGCGCTGCAGAATTATGACCTTGTCTTTAATAAGTTTGATGCGAACTTCAAAGCAGGCGCGTGGAATACCTCCGAAATGGGCGCGCTGCTCAGTGACTTCAATGACAAATACGGACGCACAGATACGTTCTGGATCGTTCCCTACCCGCATTGGGTGGATACTCGTTTGCCCGGTGTGTGGGCGGGGATCCCGAACCGCGACTTTGCTCTTTGGCCGCAAAACATAGCCGGGACGTTGAGCATTCCCGGACCGAAGATGATCCTGTATCGCCCGGACGATGTTGAGACCGAAAATACGTTGAAGGCGGTTTACCCGAACGGAATTTATACACGCTTTGCTTCCAGTTATCCTGGCAAGGATTTCATGGTGCTGACGATCGAGGAATGACCTCAGAATGATGAAACCTAGAAACGAAAAGTTCGCATGGTTGTATGACCTGCTTCTTATCCTGACCCTGGTGTTGGCAGGATTTTTGCGGTTGACGGGAGTCCAGTGGGGCGAGGGATATCACCAGCATCCGGATGAATTATTTCTGACCGGCGTGTTGGGAAGTCTGCGCTCGCAGGCTTGCGAAGTGCCGGACCTGCCCGTGGATGCCTGCCCTGAAGAGCAGCGCCGCTGGCTGGGGCTTGGTGAATATTTTGATACGACCGAATCGACCCTCAACCCATACAACAGTGGATATTCCTTTTTTGTGTATGGCAACCTGCCGCTGACCCTGACCCGCTTCGTGACTGACGCGCTCGGCCCGGACTGGGGCGACATGAAATACCTTGCGCGGCAGATGGCCGCCCTGGCGGATATCTTCACCATCTTGCTGCTCTACCTGATCGTGACCAGGCTGTATGGGCGGCGGATCGCTCTGCTCGCTGCGCTGTTCTCTTCGCTGGCCGTGATGCAGATCCAGCAGTCTCATTTTTTCACCACCGATCTCTTTACAAACCTGTTCATGTTCCTGGCGATTGTGTTCGCGGTTGAGATCATTTTGTGGAAGGAAAAAAATACCGACGATGAGCCCGATGAAGAAAAGAGTCTGCCGCAGCGTTACTTTTTATTCTTCACTCATCCCCTCACACTCTTAAGCCTGGCATTTGGATTCGCGCTGGGCATGGCCATGGCTTCCAAGATCAACGCGGCGGCGCTCTCGCTCTTGCTGCCCGGCGCCTTTCTTGTGCGTTACTTTATCCATGATCATAAACATGGAAAATGGCCCGGCGCCGACTACCTGACCTTCACCGCGGTTTTTCTCATCGCCGGCGGACTCGCGACCATTATTTCCTTCCGCATCTTTCAGCCGTACGCTTTCGATGGCTTGGGATTAAATCCACAGTGGATATCGAACATTGCGGAGCAGCGTGCGCAGGCCGCCGGCTCGGACCTGCCCTGGAATTTGCAGTGGGCGCGGCGCACGCATTTATATTCGTTCGAGAACCTGACCATTTGGGGGCTTGGGCTTCCCTTGGGCATTCTTGCCTGGGCGGGATTTTTGCTCATGGGCTGGCGGATACTCAAAGGCGAAAAGCGGCATCTTCTCTTGTGGGGCTGGGCCGCGTTCTACTTCCTTTGGCAGTCCATGCAGTTCAACCCGACCATGCGTTACCAATTGCCGGTCTATCCGCTGTTGTGCATGATGGCAGCGTGGTTCATTTTTGAGATCGCAGGCATGCAATTCAAAGGTTCAAAGGTGACCGCCGGTCTTGTTGGGGTCACTGTGCTTGCGCTCACGGCCGTTTGGGCGTTCGCCTTCCAAAGCATTTATTTGCGAGACGAGCCGCGTATGGCTGCCTCGCGCTGGATATTTCAAAATGTGCCGGGACCGATCAATATCAAGATCCGATCGGGCAGTGAGAAATACAGTCAGCCGCTGGCCATGCCTTTTGATATGGTCATTCAGCCGAACGTGGAATTCTCGATCAACTTTGTTCCCAACTTTGGCGGACAGGCTTCAGAGATCGTCTTTGGGCACGCCCTGGATTTCGATGAATTGCCTTCCACCATCATCCTGACCGTGACAAAATCTTCCGAGCCGGATGTCATCCTTGCCCGCGCATCCAAGTCTGTGGACCTGGATACCTCCACTGACCCGCGCGGACCCGCGGTCTCTTTCAAACTGGAAGATGAGGTCGCGCTGATAAAGGGCGAGTTGTACACCCTGAAGATCGAGACCTTGGGCAGCGGCTTGACCTTGAGCGGGTCTGCGCTTGCCAATGAGACCGACTACGATTGGGGTCTGCCCTTCCGCATTGACGGGTACGACCCCTTTGGCGGGCTTTATCGCGGCGATCTGAATCTGCAGGTTTATTGGGATGACAACCCCGATAAGTTGAACCGCTTTGTTCAAACTCTCAGCGCGTCAGACTACATTGTCATCCCGACCAATCATCAGTACGCGCAGATCACCCGCCTGCCTGAACGATACCCATTGACGACAGTGTATTACCGTGAGTTGTTGGGCTGCCCTGTCAGTGAGGATATCATCAAGTGTTACCGTGTCGCTCAACCCGGACAATACAAAGGCAGCCTTGGTTTTGAACTGATCGAGGTCTTTGAATCCTACCCTGCGCTGGGTCCGTTGGTGATCAATGACGGCGCGGCGGAAGAGGCTTTCACCTTCTATGATCATCCCAAGGTGTTGATCTTCCAAAAGACAAGTGACTTCGATCCGCAGAAACTGCAGGAGATTCTTGGCGCGGTGGACCTCTCGAAGGTTGTTCACCTGCTGCCGGATGAAGCCGGCGATTACAAGAGTTTGGTTTTGCCTGAAACACGTCTCGCCTTGCAAAGAGCGGGCGGAACGTGGTCCGAATTGTTCGACTACGACTGGATCCAGAATCAATCTCCGGCTGTTGGGGTGTTGGTTTGGTATTTGTTCATTTTTGTGATCGGTCTCTTCGGATACCCGATCGCGCGGTTGGCGCTGCCGGGGATCGGGTCGCGAGCCTACCCACTCGGGCGGATCGTGGGGCTGGCGCTGCTGGCTTGGATCGCCTGGATGGGAGGCTCGGTCGGCGTGCCGTACACGCGAGTCTCCATCAGTGTGGCGCTTGTCCTTGTTGCCGGGGCAGGCATCGGGTTGTGGATGATCCGCAGAGAGCAGTTCAAAGCGGATTGGAATGCCGATCGCAAGTTCTTTGTGACGGTGGAGATCATCTTCCTTGTCTTCTTCCTGATCGATCTGCTTATCCGTCTTGGCAATTCCGATATGTGGCATCCTGCCAAGGGCGGCGAACGCCCAATGGACTTTTCATATTTCAATGCAGTTTTGAAGAGTACAAGTTTCCCGCCGTACGACCCGTGGTATGCGGGCGGCTACATCAATTATTATTATTATGGTTTTGTGCTGGTCGGCACGCCGGTGAAGCTGCTGGGCATTGTGCCTTCGATCGCGTACAACTTTATCCTGCCGACCTGGTTCGCGTTGATCGCGGCGGGCGCTTTCGCGATCGGATATTCGGTCGTTGAAGACAAAGCTTCGAGCGATGATCGGGATGCGTTCAATGTTTCCTTTGTTTCCGGTCTTGCCGCTTCGGTGATGACCGTGTTGATCGGAAATCTCGGCACGGTGCGTTTGATCTTCCTGGGTTTCCAAAGACTTGCCGCGCCGGGCGGGAACATCCCCGCGGATGCGACATTTTTTGATAAGTGGTCTTGGGCGGCGAAGGGCATTGTCATGTCGTTCACTGGTTCAGGGCTGCCCATCGGGCGCGGAGATTGGTACTGGTTCCCAAGCCGCGTTATTCCTGCGCCGGGTGATGTGGAGCCGATCACCGAGTTCCCGTTGTTCACCTTCCTGTACAGCGATCTGCACGCGCATATGATCGTCATGCCGGTCACACTGTTTATCATTGCCTGGGCGGTTTCAATGATCAAGTCGCGGGCGCAGATGAGCCGCGCGGAATGGTTCGCCGCTTTCGGGGTTGGCGCGCTGATGGTCGGCGCTCTCCGACCGACGAACACCTGGGACCTGTACACTTACTTCCCGCTCGCGGCGATCGCTTTGGCTTACACTTTGTATCGCAACTTCGATTGGCAGGGACGTTTTAATCTGCCCGACTGGCTTGGACGCGCATTGGTCGCGCTTGGCGGCGCAGCCCTGCTTTATGCCCTGGCTTCCCTGTTGTATTATCCGTTCACCTATTGGTTCGGGCAGGGGTATGGCGCGGTGGATCCGTGGAAGGGTTCGCACACGCCCATCTCTTCATACCTCACGCATTGGGGGCTGTTCCTCTTCCTCGTTACCGCCTGGCTGGTTTGGGAAACTCGTGAATGGATGGCAGCCACGCCGGTTTCTCATTTGAAGAAATTGCGCGGCTATTCGTTGTGGATCGAGCTTGGACTGGCCGCCTTTATTGCATTGCTGCTTTTCCTCGCGGTGGAAAATGTGCGCATCGGCTGGCTGGCTTTGCCGCTGGCTGCCTGGGCAGGGATCTTGATCCTGCGCCCCGGTCAGGCGGATGTTAAACGCGGGGTGTTATTGATGATCGGCACGGCTCTCGTTCTCACCATCGCGGTGGAAGTGGTGGTGCTGGTCGGCGACATCGGGCGCATGAACACGGTCTTCAAGCTTTATCTGCAGGCCTGGATGCTGCTGGCTGTCAGCGCGGCTGCGTCCTTTGGCTGGGTGTTGAACGAGTTCCCGTTCTGGCGTTTGCGTTGGCGGGTGATCTTTCAGGCGGGGATGTATGCCCTCCTGACCGGCGCGTTCCTGTTCACGCTCACCGCCTCCACAGACAAGATCAGCGACCGCATGACTCCCGCCGCTCCGCACACATTGGACGGCATGACCTTCATGAAACATTCCCAGCACTGGGATGGTCAACTGATGGACCTGGGCGAAGATTATCGCGCCATCCGCTGGATGCAGGATAACATTCAGGGATCGCCGGTCATTGTGGAAGCCAACTGCACAGAGTATCGCTGGTGTACGCGTTTCACCATTTACACCGGTCTGCCCGGCGTCGTTGGCTGGAACTGGCACCAACGCCAGCAGCGTGGATTCGCATCCATGGATGTGCAGCAGCGGGTGGATGAGATCGCCGCGTTTTACAAGACATTGAGCGTCGAGGAAGCCCGCGCCTTCCTGAAAAAATATAAAGTCCAATACATTGTCGTTGGTCAACTGGAGCATAACGTTTATCCGAGTCTCGACCCTGCCTTCGATAACTTCAAAAAGTTCGAGCAGTACAATGGTCAATACTGGAAGACGGTCTACCATGATAATCAAACCACTATTTATGAGGTACTGCCATGATCCTGCACATCACATCCCGGCGTGAGTGGGCTGAAGCCCGCGAACGGGGTGAATACATTGCGCCGAGCCTGAACACCGAAGGCTTTATCCACTGTTCGACGGAGAGACAGGTCTTGCATGTGGCGAATGCCTTTTACGCGGGACGCACAGATCTCGTGTTGTTAAAGCTCAACGAAGCGCAGCTCAAGCCCGAGCTTAAGTGGGAGCCGCCCGCCGGACCTCCCGCTCCCGGCATTTCTGAATCCGATCTGTTTCCGCATGTATTTGGTCCCATCAACTTAAGCGCGATCGCTTCCGTCGTGGACTTTCCGCCTGATTCTGCTTCCGAAAAATTTTCCCTGCCTCAATTGCTCACTGACAACTGATGACAGAATTTTTCTCCTGGTATCTCATCGTCACTCTTCTTGGCTGGCTGACCTTTCCGCTGGCGCATGCTTTGTTTCCCGCGCTCGCGGACCGTGGCTATACCCTGTCGCGTGCGGCGGGCTTACTGATTTGGGGCTACGCCTTTTGGTTGTTCGCATCGCTGGGTATCGCGCAAAATGATCTGGGCGGGATGCTTCTGGCGCTTGCCTTCTTGGTGGGTTTAAGTCTTTGGGCTGCGTTAAGCCGCAGAGTTGAGATCGTCGCTTTTTTGCGATCGAACCTGACGCTCCTGCTCGTCACTGAGACCCTGTTTCTGGCCGCGTTTGCATTCCTTGCTTTTCTCCGCTCTGCCAACCCGGACCTGACCGGCACGGAACGCCCGATGGAACTGGCCTTCATCAACGGCATTTTGCGCTCACCGACCTTCCCTCCGCAAGACCCGTGGCTTTCAGGTTACGCCATCTCCTATTATTACTTTGGCTATGTGATGACCGCCATGCTTGCCCGTATTTCAGGGATCGCCGGCAGCATGGCTCACAACCTGATGACCGCGTTGATCTTCGCTCTCGGCGCGGTTGGATCTTATGGGATTCTGTATAACCTGCTCTCACAGTCGGGGAATTGGAAATTGGGAACAGCAAATCGTAGATCGGTGATCGCAAATTCCCTCCTCGCGCCGCTCTTTCTGCTGCTTGTCTCCAACTTTGCAGCCTTGCTCGAGGTCTTGCATCGCCGCGGATTTTTCTGGACGAAGAATCCCGTTACAGATGAATACACCAGCGTTTTTTGGAAGTGGCTCGACATGAAGGAGTTGTCCATGCCGCCCATGACTCCCTTCCAATGGGAGCCAGACCGATACCTTTGGTGGTGGCGTGCTTCGCGTGTGGTGCAAGACTACGATATGCTTGGCAACCATCGTGAAGTGATCGATGAGTTTCCCTTCTTCTCCTTCCTGCTTGGCGACCTTCATCCACATGTGCTGGCAATTCCATTCAGCCTGCTGGCGATCGCCGTTGCGATGAATATTTTCCTCAACGGCTTCAAAGGGAAGATCAGCGCGGGCAGGGTTCTCCCGGGCTTGCATTTGCATGTCAGCTACCCGGGTCTGTTGTTCTCTGCCCTGGTGATCGGCGGGCTTGCATTCCTCAATACCTGGGATATTCTTGTCGGAGCGACATTGATCGTTGCCGCCTATATCCTTCGCCGTGCCCGCGAAGACGGATGGCGCTGGGATCGAATCGAAGATCTGCTCGTGCTTAGCCTGCCGCTGGGACTCCTTTCCATCGGAATGTACTTTCCCTTCTATCTGGGGTTTTCCTCACAGGCGGGCGGTATCCTGCCAAACCTGATGAATCCCACCCGTGGCGCGCATTTTTGGGTGATGTGGGGCACGCTATTAATCCCCATCTTTGCGTACCTCATTTATGTTTTGAGAAGGAATGACTCGGTCGAACCCAACTGGAAACTGGGACTGTATCTCGGGCTTGGTTTCCCCGTTGTTCTTTTCCTGTTTGCCCTTCTCATTGCGTGGGTTGGTTCGGTGATCGAACAGGACTATGTGTTGGGATTCCTCGCCTCGCAGGGAATGTCAGCCGGTCAATTCATTGGCGCCACTTCACTTCGGCGGTTGAGCTACATTGGAAGCCTCATCACCCTGCTGGCATTATTGATCCCCTCACTGGCTTATCTCTTCCCTCGTCAGACCTTAAGTTCTACACCCGAAGATGGATCGTCCGCTGATGACCATTCACTGCCTGCTGATAATGATCCATCCTTCTCCCCGCATCCTTCTCACTTTGTCTTTCTCCTCCTTACGCTTGGCACCGTCCTTGTCCTTGCCCCAGACTTTGTTTACCTGCGCGATCAATTTGGCTATCGCATAAATACCGTTTTCAAGTTCTATTACCAGGCGTGGATCCTCTGGAGTCTGGTGGCTGCGTTTGCCGCCGCGTACCTTTTTGAGTCCCTGCGCGGATGGAAGGATATTCTCTTCCGCCTGCTCATTGCCCTTGTGGTCATGTCTGGTCTGCTCTATCCCATCCTTGGTTCGTTCACAAAGACCAATTCCTTCAAGCCTTATTTCGGGTTCACTCTTGATGACTTTGACCGCATCATCCGCGACGACCCCGACGAGGCGGCAGCCATCGAATTCCTGCACACTGTGCCGAACGGCGTCATCGCTGAAGCGGTTGGTGACGGGTACAGTGTTTACGCGCGCATTTCTGCCTACACCGGGCTTCAGGCTGTTCTTGGCTGGCCCGGTCACGAAGCCCAATGGCGTGGAAGTTACACCCTGCAGGGTTCGCGCCGCGATGACATTGCAAGGCTGTATTCCACCGCCCGCTGGGAAGAAGCCCAGACCATCATTGCGCAGTACGATATCCGCTACATTTACATCGGCAATCTGGAGCGCATCTCTCTGACCGTGAACGAAGGAAAATTCATCGACCACCTCAGACCCATCTTTCAGCAGGGTGGTGTGGTGATCTACGAAGTGCCATAACCCAAAATTTAACCGATTACAATTACTCACATGATCTATCGACGATTCAAACACGAAGGCTTACTGTACATACTTGCATTTCTTGCGGCGGTCGCGCTTCGCTTTATTCAACTTGGCGCGTTACCCCTCACCGATGCCGAAGCCATCCCGGCTCTGCAGGCTTTGCGCATCACACAGGCGCAGGATCCAACCCTCAGCCCTCACCCGTTGTACATCCTCTTCACCTCGGTACTTTTTTTTCTCAACGGTGAAGGAACGAATTTCCTTGCCCGCTTCATCCCCGCCTTAATGGGCAGTTTCCTCGTCCTGGTCCCTCTTCTCTTCTCAGACAACCGCATCAAACCCCGCTCGAGCTTGTTCCTCGCCTTTTTCATCGCACTCGACCCGGGACTGGTTTCGCTGTCTCGTCAAGCCGCAAGTCCCATCCTCGCTCTTGCCTTCCTCCTGTTTGCGTGGGGTTTCTTCGAAAAGAAAAAATTGAACCTCGCGTCGGTCTGTGCCGCCCTCGCCCTCCTCAGCGGACCTTCCATCTGGCTAGGGCTGCTTGGGCTGGGAATTTCCTGGGCTCTCATGCAGGGCATCAACTATCGCCGCGCGTCAGACGAGCCTTCCGTTTTTTCGTCTTTCACTTTTACACCTTCCTCTTTCATCCCTGCTCTTGCAACCTTCCTGATCGCCGGCACGCTTTTCTTTATCGTTCCCAACGGCATCAGCGCTGCGCTTGCCTCCATCCCCGCTTTCTTCAGATCTTGGACCTTTGCCTCTGATGTGCCCGCGGGCAGATTGATATTTTCCCTCTTCATGTATCAGCCGCTTGGAGTCATCCTCGCTGTCACCGCCATTATTCGCGGCTGGTGGCATGGAAGCCGCCGCATCATCTCTGCCAGCGTGTGGTTCATGGTTGCGTTATTGCTCGCGGTCTTCCTGCCCTCACGCCAGATGGATGACCTCGTGTGGGCGCTCATTCCGCTCTGGCTGCTTGCATCGATCGAACTTGTCCGCAGCGTGGATATCTTTGAAGACGAGCGGATCGAGATCTTGGGCGTGGTCATCCTCACAGGCTTCCTTTGGGCTTTCACCTGGCTCGACCTCTCAGGGATCGTGTGGAATCCCGTTGGCACCGAACAATATGCCCTGCGTTTTTGGCTGTTGATCGGCGCGATCCTTTTGTATATTTTCAGCCTGCTGCTGGTTGCGGCGGGATGGTCCATCCGCATTGCGCGCATCGGGGGTGTTTGGGGGCTGACCATTGTGCTTGGAATTTTCAGCCTTGGCGGCGCGATCGGCTCAACGGGTTTACGTGAACCCCCCAGCCCCGAGTTGTGGACCCCGCCTTTGCTCCCCATGCAGGCAGACTTGCTCGAACAGACCGCGCGCGACATGTCGGAGTGGGGTGTCGGTAATGATTACTCCGCCCCCATTGTCATTGCCGGGTTGGATTCTCCCGCATTGGAATGGGCGCTGCGCCGTCATCCTGTAAAAGTGGTGGACGCGTTGGATCCCTCCAGCTCGCCAGAGTTTGTCATCACCCCCTTCGAAGACAACCCGGTGCTGGTCTCTGCCTATCGCGGGCAAGACTTCATCTGGAGGCAAACATTTTCATGGAATTCCATGCTTTCCAGCGATTGGTTGCGCTGGATCGCCCTGCGCGAAATTCCGCTTTCAGGCGAGAACATCATCCTTTGGGCACGCTCCGACCTTTTCATTGATGTTCCGCCCCAGACCGTTCCCTAAATCCATTTGAGAGAAAAAATAAAATGACAAAGAACACCCCTCCTTCGATCATCGCCCTCGATGGTCCGGCCGCTTCGGGGAAATCCACCCTTGGGCGCAGCGTGGCTGACGCGCTCGGATTTTTATTCTTCGATACCGGCGTGATGTATCGCGCCATTACCTGGATCGCCCTGCAGCACGACATGGACTTGAGCAATGAATCCGCTGTTGTCTCTCTGGCGCAGACCGCTCAGATCGATATCCGCCCGCCCTCCAAAAATGACGGGCGCTCCTGCGATGTGCTCATCGGCGACAAGGATGTCACCTGGGATATGCGTGATGGAAGTGTGGACGCGAACGTCTCCGTCGTCTCTGCGTACGCGGGCGTACGCAAGGCATTGTCTGAGCAGCAAAGGCGCATCGGCTTGCGCGGAAAGGTCATCATGGTCGGCCGGGACATTGGCACGGTGGTGCTGCCCGAAGCAGACTTGAAGATCTATCTCGATGCCAGCGCAGAGGAGCGCGCCCGCCGCCGTTACGACGAGATCATTGCGCGCGGCGAACAAGCCAACTACGACGAGATCCTGCGCAAGGTTATCGAGCGCGACCGCATAGACTCCACCCGCGCTGTTGCACCCCTGCGCCCTGCAGAGGATGCGGTCATCATCGACTCGGATAAACTCACCGCCGAGCAGGTGCTGACCCGGGTGATGGAGTTGTGCAAGTGATCTCCCTTCCGTAAATGAAGCCATATCACGTTCCCTTTCGCATCAAACTGAATCGGCTCATCATCCGCCCGACCTTTCGCCTGCTCTATCGCACATTGGGGCGCGTAAAGATCACCGGGCTTGAAAATGTTCCGCTTGGCAAGCCGTATGTCATTGCCATGAATCACATCTCCATTTTTGACCCGCCTCTTGTGGTTTCCTTTTGGGCTGAAACCCCCGAGGTGATCGGCGCGGCAGATGTGTTTAAGAAAAAGGGACAGGGACTGATCCTCTCGTTATACGGTGTGATCCCTGTGCATCGCGGCGACTATGACCGCGCCCTGCTCGATAAGGTCATTGCGATCCTCAAACAAGGACGACCGCTCGTCATCGCGCCTGAAGGCGGTCGGTCACATGTGCCTGCCATGCAGCGCGCCATGCCCGGGGTTGGGTACATCATCGAGCACGCGCAAGTGCCTGTCGTTCCTGTTGGCTTGGTGGGCACCACCGATGATTTCTGGCAGAAGGCGAAGCAGGGCATGAAGCCGCAATTGGAAATGCGTATCGGCAAGCCGATCGTCTTTCCTCCGATCTCTGAAAAGGGCGCGGCGCGCAGGGAAGCCCGCCAGGTGAATGCCGATCATGTGATGCGCGTCATTGCCGGGCTGCTGCCCGATGAATATCATGGCGTCTATGCCGGACAAGCCATCCATCCCGCCTAAACCTGTCAGCGAGGTCTGGCGCCCGGAGTTGGTGCGCCTGCCCAAAATGAGCCGCGCCCGCCGGTCCTTTCGCATCTTCGCGCATGGGCTGATCAAGTTTGTTGCGCGGACCTTCCTGAACGTCACTGCGGAAGGTTTGGAAGATCTTCCGTCCAAAGGCCCGTTGATGATCGCCATCAACCACATTGGAGATTCAGATGTCGCGGCGCTGATCTCTGTCCTGCCGTTCACGCCCGATGCGCTGGGTAAGATCGAGTTGTACGACCTCCCCATTCTTGGAAAATTGATCGACTGGTACGGCGTGATCTGGCTGCACCGTGGACGCGCAGACATGCGCGCCTTGCGCGCCGCGTTGGAAGGATTTTCCGAAAGCCGGATCATTGTCATTGCGCCGGAGGGCAGGTACTCGGTGACGGGCGCGTTGGAAGAAGGCAATGGCGGCGCGGCCTTCCTTGCTTATAAATCCGGTGTGCCGATTCTGCCGATCGCCATCACCGGCACCGAGAACGAAAAGGTGTATGGCAGTCTGAAAAAGTTTCGCCGCGCGCGGGTGCATGTGAAGGCGGGAAAAATATTCAAGTTGACAGAGCAGGCATCGGGTCGGCAGGAAACGGTGAGTCTGGGAACGCGGCAGATCATGCAGGCGCTGGCAGACCTGCTGCCGGAAGAATATCGCGGGGCATATTCCAAATAAAGCTCTTGTGTATCGCCATTGAAAATAATTGAGGCTATAATTCGTAAGGATGAAATTTATTTCCACACTTCTTGCAGGCATTGCCTTTCCCGCTCCTCCCACTTTTGCGGGTTGGTTCGTCTGGCTTGCCTTGCTTGGAGTGCTGATCTATGGGTTGGTGCGTTGGAGTAGTTACCAGCCTGCATGGCAAAAACGTGAATGGGGGCTTTTTGTTTTATTCCTGATCCTGGTGCCGCTTGCAAATCTTTTTATCGGATTGAGACTCACTTCCGCGTCTGCCCGACCGTTGCCCGGGCTGCCCGCCGATGCGCCGGGTTCGGCGCTGATGTTTTTTTCTGCCATCCCCTGGCTGTTGGCTGGCGGACTGCTTGGACCGTTCGGCGCGGCGGCGTTGGGCGGCGTGGCAGGTTTGCTGCGCGGAGCGTGGGATACATACACCCTGTTCACCGTGCTTGAATACGCCTTGCTTGGCATGTGGTTCTCTGTCAATATGCGCCAGAGATTCCGCACACCTTCGTATAAACTTTTACGACAGCCTTTCTTTAGCGCGCTGTTGTTGATCCCTTTTCATGTTTTGTTCTATGTGATCAGCGCCCTCTTCACCCAATGGAGCGTTGATCTTTCCGTCCCGGCTACTGCCCGGCTTGATTTTGCGTTGAGCAACGCCGGCGTTGTGACCCTTGCTTTTGGCGGCGAGGTGCTTGTAGCCGGGATCGTTGCCCAGATCATTTCTTTTGCGGCAACTGAGCGTTGGGGCGGCAGGCAGCCTTTGCAGCCTTCACCCGGCGAGCGGAGCCTCGAGTCGCGTTTTCTTTTTGCGGTGGGTACGTTTATTTTCATCCTGTTGTTGTCTTTGCTGGTCGGAGATTGGATCGTTGCCGGGCGTGCCGCGCGCGACATGTTGGAAGACCGCCTTTCAAGCGCCGGAGAATCCGCGGCGCAGACGGTGCCCTTCTTCCTCGAGACCGGGCAGAACCTTGCCGTGCAATTGGCATCCGAGCCGCGTTTGCTTGATGCAACAGGCGATGATCTGAAGTCTGTCATTGGCTTGCGCATTCAAGCTGTGCCGTATTTCGATCAGTTCTTTGTTTTGGATGTGAACGACGGCGCGTTGCTTGCCGCCTACCCCGAGTCTGCCGGCGCGGCATACACTCTCTATCCTGATGAAGAGTCCGGGCTTGGGCTTGCCGCGAGCGGTGTGCTGACCCAGGTCTATTCCATTCCGCCCGCATCTTCGCAGGAGTTCGCGCGTGTTTCTTTTATGATCGCCATTGTGGATGATGCGGACCAGGTGCGGCGTGTTTTGATCGCCCGCACCACATTGAACACCAATCCGCTCACCCTGCCGTTGATCGAAAATATCGATAACATGAAAGATCTTGGCGGCAGCGGATTTTTACTGGACGAGAATGGGCGCATCCTGTATCACTCGAACAACGATCAAGTCATGAGCGCCTACACCGGTCCGCGCGGAGCAGAAGCTGGCTTTTACGATGACACCGCGTCCGACGGGACGCGCCAGTTGGTCTATTACCAGCCTGTCACCGGGCGTCCGTGGGCGGTGGTGTTGACTGTGCCAGCCCAACGCGCCCAGCAGCTTGCGTTAAATATTGCCACACCGCTTTCATTGATGATCATCTCGCTGGCTTTGGTGGCAATGATCTCCCTGCGTGTGGGCTTGCGTGTGGTGACCGGTTCTTTGCAAAGCCTCGCCAGCGAATCGAATCGGATCGCGCAGGGGAATCTTGATCACCCGCTTCAGGTGGATGGCGTGGATGAAGTGGGACAGTTGCGGCGCGCCTTTGAACAGATGCGTTCCAGTCTGCAGGCGCGCCTCGAAGAACTCAACCGACTCTTAAGTGTCAGCCAGGAAGTGGCATCCAGCCTCGAGATGCAGGATGCGGTCAAGCCGGTGCTGGATGCGATCCTCGCTACAGGTGCGAACTCTGTCAGCGTTGTGTTATCTCCCAGCATCCTGCCGGATACCTATGAACTGCCCTCGCGTTTTGAAGTGGGCGCGGTTAAGAACATCTACGCCCATCTTGATGGGCAGATCCTCGCGCTGGCGCAGCGGCAGGAAAAGATCGTCCTGCCCAATCTCACTCGTTCCCGTGAGCTGCGCTTCGATGAAGGACAGGCTCAGCCGCTGGCGTTGCTGGCTGTAGCCTTGAAGCATGAGAATCGTTATTACGGTGTGGTGTGGGCTGGTTTTGAACAGCCGCGTCTGTTCTCTGATTCGGATGTGCGCTTTGTGACCACGCTTGCCGGTCAGGCTGCGCTCGCGGTGGCGAACGCTCATCTCTTCTTGAGCGTGGAAGCCTCGCGCCGGCAGTTGGAGGCCATCCTCAACTCCACGCCAGACCCGGTGTTGGTCACCGATCATCGCAACCGACTCCTGCTCACCAACCGAGCGGCAGCGGTTGCGCTCGGGCAGAGTGAAGACGCGAAGAACAGGGACATTGGACGGAACACCGAACAGGTCGTTAAACTCCGTCCCCTGTTGGCGCTGTTGGGAAGCGCGACCACAGAGAAACAATCTACTGAGATCGTGCTGGCGGATAATCGCACCTACTTTGCGACCGCTTCGTCTGTCATCGTGGAAGGACGCCCGGTGGGTCGTGTGTGCATCATGCGCGATGTGACCCACTTCAAAGAGTTGGATACGATGAAGTCGGAGTTCGTGGCTACGGTCAGCCATGATCTGCGCTCGCCGCTGACCTTGATCCGCGGGTATGCCACCATGCTTGATATGGTCGGTGACTTGAACGAGCAGCAGCAGGGGTATGCCCGAAAGATCGTTTCAGGGGTCGAGAACATGTCTCGCCTGGTAAATAATCTGCTGGATCTTGGGCGCATTGAATTGGGGGTCGGCTTGCAGGTGGAGAACGTCACCGTGCTGGATATGATCGAGCGCGTCACGAGCGCCCTGCAATTGCAAGCCACGCAAAAGAACATCGAGTTGTTGGTGGAGCTTTCAAAGGATATGCCGCACGCTGTGGAGGCTGACCAGGCATTGCTTCATCAGGCCGTTTACAACTTGACGGAGAATGCCATCAAGTACACGCCTGATGGCGGGCGGGTCACGCTTCGCACTTTGTCTCTGCCTGAGGCGTTGATCTTTTCGGTGGAAGATACCGGCATTGGCATTGCAGAGGACGATCTGCCGCGCCTGTTCGAAAAGTTCTATCGCGGCAAACAACGTGAGGCGCGCGCCCAGCATGGGTCCGGGCTTGGGTTGGCCATTGTCAATTCCATTGCCATCAACCACGGGGGGAAGGTCTGGGTGGATAGCGTGATCGGTAAAGGCAGCACTTTCTATTTGCAGATCCCCCTTGCGCAGCCCAAAGAGACAAAGCCTGTCTAAAAAATAGAATTGGACTATAATCCATCTTTGTGCTTTTTATAGAATGCTATTTTGTTGCCTGTACGCTGGTGCTATATGGTTAACGAAGAAAACTCTCAAACTTCCATTATCGAACGAACAACAGATTACAAGCCACCGCAAACCTGGCGCTCCTGGCTGATCGGACGTCCGTTGTCAACGGCAGATGCTCCACATGAAACGATCGGAAAAGTGGTCGGGCTGGCGGTCTTTGCTTCCGATGCGCTTTCATCGAATGCGTATGCCACGCAGGAGATCATGGTGGTGCTGGCTGCCGCAGGGACGATCGCTTTCGGTTACGTCTTTCCGATCTCGATCGCGATCGTCATGTTGTTAATGATCGTTTCCATTTCGTATGTTCAGGTCATCCACGCCTACCCGGATGGCGGCGGCGCTTATGTGGTGGCTCGCGATAATCTGGGCGAACTCTCCGGGTTGATCGCAGCCTCTGCTCTGCTGACAGATTACATCCTGACCGTTTCGGTTTCCATTTCTTCGGGCATCGCGCAGATCATTTCCGCGTATCCGCAGTTGTACGAATACCGTGTGGGCATGGCTGTGGCGGCTGTCTTTTTGATCATGTTGATCAACCTGCGCGGCGTGCGTGAATCCGGGGCGGCGATCGCTGTGCCGAGCATGTCCTTCATTGTGATCATGGTCATCACCATCTTTGTGGGATTGTTCAAATATTTCACAGGGACCTTGGGCATGGTGTCCAACCCGCCTGAGATCCACGCCCATGGAATAACCACCTTTGGGCTTCCCTTTTTGATTTTGCACGCATTTTCAAGCGGCACCGCCGCTTTGACCGGTATTGAAGCCATATCCAATGGAACGACTGCCTTCAAGGAGCCGCGCAGCAAGAACGCATCCACCACGCTGACGTGGATGGCGGTGATCCTCGCTGTGTTATTTTTAGGCATTTCATTCCTCTCAAGTCAGGTGGGGGCTGTACCTTCCGAGGTGGAGACGGTCATCTCCCAATTGGGGCGGACCATCTTTGGCGGGCAGGGAATTTTATATTTTGCGGTCATTCTTGTAACCACCATCATCCTGCTTTTGGCGGCGAACACAGCGTATGCAGGTTTTCCCCGCTTAAGCGCTCTAATGGCTTTGGATGGATTCCTTCCTCGCCAGCTCACCTATCGCGGCAGTCGACTGGTGTACTCGCGCGGTATTGTCGCTCTCGCGTTTCTTTCCTCGGTGTTGATCGTCATTTTCCAGGCAAGTGTGACCCGCCTGATCCCCTTGTACGCCATCGGTGTTTTTCTTTCGTTCACTCTGGCGCAGTTTGGCATGGCGTTGAGGTGGAGAAAGGTCGGCAACATCCACCCGGAAGAAAAGACCGTTCAGCAGGGAACCACAAGGATCGCCGCGCTTCAATATGACCGCCTCTGGCGCTTGAAGATGATCACCAACGGCTTTGGCGCGATTTGTACCGGCATTGTCATGCTGGTATTTGCGGTCACAAAATTCCAGGACGGCGCCTATGTGGTGTTGATCCTCATCCCTTCATTGATCGGCATCCTGTGGATGATCCACGGGCATTATAAGAATCTCGCCAAAAACCTCTCGCTCGATAACTTCGGCGTCATCCCGCCGCACGCAATTCGCCACCGTGTCATCATGCCGGTCAGTGGAGTGCATCAGGGTACGCTCGCTGCCCTTCGATATGCGCGCATGCTCTCAGACGATGTGACCGCGGTGCATGTGGTCATTGAACCTGCCGATGCGGAGAAGGTCCGTGAGAAGTGGGAGACCTGGGGCGAAGGGGTCCGCATGGTGATGTTGGATTCGCCCTACCGGCTTTTTGTTGAGCCGATCCTTGGCTATATTTCCGATATCGCGGACCAGCGCCAGCCCGGCGAGACCATCACCATCGTTGTGCCTGAGTTCGTCTCAGACAACCGCATGACCTCCGCCCTGCATACCAACACAGCGGAGATCCTGCGTGGACAGTTAAAGCATCAGCATGACATCGTCATTACGAACGTGCCGTACCATGTGCACGAGCGCGGCGGACATTAAGGAGATAAAAATGATTTTCATTGTTGTAGGTTGTGGCAGGGTGGGCGGCGAGTTGGCCTTCCGCCTATTTAAGAACGGACACCAGGTTGTGGTCATCGACAGCAACCAGAAGGCCTTCAACCGCCTTCACCCCGATTTTCGCGGACGCACCGTGGAGGGAGAAGCGCTCTCCTCCGACTCGCTCGAGCGCGCAGGCGTTGCCAAAGCGGACGGCGTGGCCGTGGTTACCAATTCAGATACCATGAACGCAGTGATCGGGCACGCGATTCGCACGCACTACCCGAACGTGAAGCAGGTCATTGTTCGAAATTACGACCCCGCCATGCGTGAAATGCTCGAAGCATTTGGTTTGCAGGTGGTCAGTTCCACGGCCTGGGGCGCGGAACGCGTGCAGGAATTATTGATCGACCCGTCTTTCCGCGCAGTGTTCTCTGCCGGTAATGGCGAAGTGGAAATGTACGAGATGTATATCACTGCCAAATGGGATGGGATGACCGTCTCGGCATTGCTCGATGGATGCAATGGAACGGTTTGCGCTGCGCTCACCCGCGCCGGGCGGGCGGAACTTCCGACCCCGGGCTCGATCCTCAAGAATGGAGATGTCCTCACCGTGAGCGCCACGCTTGAAGGCGTAAAGTCCCTGCGCGCAAGGCTGCAGGAAGGCAAGGAGGCTTAACATGTATGTATTCATTGCCGGCGGCGGACGCACAGGCGCCCAGCTCGCCACACAATTACTCGCTCAAAATTATCAGGTGCGGCTGATCGAACATCGCCGCGAACTGCTGGCACGCCTGCACCATGAACTCCCCACCGAGGTGATCTATGAAGGTGTGGCGACCGACCCGGCCGTCTTGAAGCAGGCGGGGTTGGAAAAGGCGAACGTGCTGGTGGCCTGCTCCAATGATGATGCCGCCAATCTTGTTTTGTGCTACCTGGCGCGGACGATGTTCAAGACCCGCCGCACGGTGGCCCGCATCAACAACCCGCGCAACGCCTGGCTCTTCGACAAGAACTTCCATGTGGACGAGACCATCAATCACGCGGATGTGATGGCTCACCTGATCCAGGAGGAAATGTCGCTCGGTGACATGATGACCCTGCTCAAACTGCGCCGCGGACGTTACGCCGTGGTCGAGGAGAAGGTCCCGCCGGGGGCGGCTGCCATAGGCAAGGAGCTCAGGGAGTTGGGGCTTCCCGAGCA
>JAGNWT010000025.1 GCA_017985935.1 Anaerolineales bacterium
TGCCGTCCAACTCGGCTCGCTGGGCAAGGTAATCCTTGATGGCTTGCATGGACCGGGCGGTAAAACGCACAACTGCTTGTTTGTTGCCTTTGCCGATGATGATCGTCTGCCCTTCGTTCCAGTCCATGTCGCCGCGGCGTAGATTGCAGGCTTCGTGAACGCGGAAACCGGTGTCTGCCAGGGTGATCAGGAAGGCGCGGTCGCGATATGCGCGTAGCTTAACATTGATCGCCTCATCGGCTTCGGCGTCTGCAGGAGGAACCCATAAGTTCTGAATGTCATAGATCTTTTTTAGCAAAACATCGATGTCACTGGCAGGGAATTGCGGCAAACGTTTTCCCGGTCGGCGTGAGCGCTGCTGAATGAGAACGCTCAAACGCGACTGGTTGATGCGGACGTATTCCTCAGAGTCAAGGTACAAATAAAATCCCTTGACCGCCTGCAGGTAGAGCTGCTCTGTGGTGGGCGCGTAGGACGTGAGATGCTCGAAGAATTTTTTGAACATCTCTTCTGTGAGGTTTTCAATGGGGGTGACGTCGGGCTTGAGTGATTTCTTATTCAGGAAATCACTGAACACGAGCAGTCCGTTCTTATACGCAAGCATAGTGGGCTTGCTGCGAGCCCGTTCCACCATGCGCAGGTATTCGCTGATCACATCAGAAATGGTCGGTGATTTTTTCTCAGGAGCGTCCATAGCCCTCATTATATGGTTTTCTATTGTTTTGTCAATGTTTGCGATAATAATACTTATCGAAAGCATAAGAGGGAAAAGAAAGAATGTCATGGTGGTCATGGGCGCGGACGGCTCCCCCATTTGCAGGTTGCGGCGAGTTGAAGGTGCAAGGTCAAAAGGCGAAGGTTGAAGGTCAAAAAAGGTTGTAGATGGATTTTTTTCATCCTTCATCCTTCCTTATTCATCCTTCGCTTTTACCTCCCCTGCCCCGCACCGAGTTATATCTTGAGCGCGAAGCCATTGTTAATCAACTTGACCGATCCCTTCGAGCCCGCGGGCTGACCATCATCCGCGACAAGCGGGACCTTGGCTACAAGGGCATGATCCGCGATTTCATGCAGCGCATTGGGGCGGGAAATTGCGTCATCGTTGTCATCAGCGACAAGTACCTGCGTTCCAAGAATTGCATGTTCGAGCTGGTGGAGATCGCAGCAAACAAAGACTTTGCCGACCGCGTCTTCCCCATCGTTCTTCCTGACGCAAAGATCTATGAAGCGGTTGATCGTATCGCTTACCTCAAGCATTGGGAAAAGAAAAAGGAAGATCTCAATGCTGAACTTCGTAACCTGAAAGACCTTTCCAACATTCAAGGCATTACCGATGAATTAAATGATTACGACCGCTTCCGCAATGAAATTTCCAATTTGATGTACATCATCAAGAATATAAACACACTCAGCCCGGACATTCTGCAAAGTACGGACTTTCAGCCGTTGTACGATGCGCTTATCAATCGCATGGGACCAGCGTGGGCAGCACCGAAGCCAGCCTCATCCTACTCCCCTGCCCTATCTGCAAATCACGACTTGCCTCTAGGCTCTTACCTGCCATTCCCGCGTAATGCGATCTTCACTGGTCGCGTCGCGGACTTGGAAGCATTATCTGAATCCCTGCTGGGCGGCACGGAGGTCGGCGCAGTCATCAACCAGACCATCACCGGCATGGGCGGACTTGGCAAAACCCAACTCGCGGTTGAATTTGCCTACCGTCATGGCTATCAATTTAAGGGCGTGCACTGGCTGGACTTGCGCGAGGTGCAAAGTTTTGAGTCGCAGATCGCGTTGTGCGGTTCAAAGATGAACCTGACGAACTTCCCGCCCACTCAGCAAGAACAAATGGATGTGACCATTCATGAATGGAAAACGAACGGACCGCGTCTTTTGATCCTCGATAACTTTGAAGAGTACAACGCCGCGAATGATATTTTGAGCGCCTTGCATCACTCGAATTTGAAGGTGCTGATCACCTCCCGCCATACGAATTGGAGCGCCGGGCTGGGGCTGAGGCGCCTGCCGTTGGGAGAGTTCACTTCACAAGAAAGCCTTGAATTTTTACGCAAGTACATCCCACCTGAACGGGAAAGCGATACGAATCTTGAAAACCTTGCCAAACACCTTGGTTATCTTCCACTGGCGTTGGAGCTGGCGGGACGTTATCTTGAAAAACAGCCGCGCTTAAAGATTCAAGAATACCTTGAGCAAACAAAAAACGCCCTCGCGCACCGCTCGATGCAAAACTGGAAGGTGGAACAAAAAAGCCTGACCGGGCACGACCTGAGCCTGGCACAAACTTTTGCCCAATCATGGAATTTGGTCACGGATGAAACCGTGCGAAAATTATTTATCACCTTGGGGTATTGTGCGCCCAATACACCCATCCCGCAAGCGATCCTGGATGCTGCGCTGGGCGATGCCGCTGATGCTTGCGACGAAGCTATAAGCGAACTCACCGGCTTGGGCTTGCTCAAGGAAGGACCTTCCATTCACCCCTTGCTGGCGGAATTTGCACGCGGGCTGGAAGCAGATAATGACGCACTCAAACCTTTCAGTGAAGCGTTAGCGAATTTGGCAAGTAGTACAAACCAAAGTGCAAACAAAGCTGGAAATTACGCCCTCTTCACTCCCCTCCTGCCGCATCTACGAGGTGTTGCAGAAAGTGCAGAAGGAGCAAACCTCGAACCTGCTGGAACAATTTGGAACGAAATTGGCTTTCACATAAAAACTTTAGCAGACTACGCCGGGGCGAAAGCCGCCTACGAACGCGCCTTGAAGATCGATGAAGCCGCCTTCGGTCCCGACCACCCTAAGGTTGCCATTTGTGTCAATAATCTGGGCATGGTGCTGCAAGACTTGGGGGATCATGCCGGGGCGAAAGCCGCCCTCGAACGCGCCTTGAAGATCGATGAAGCCGCCTTCGATCCCGACCACCCTAAGGTTGCTATTCGTGTCAACAATCTGGGCTCAGTGCTGAAAGACTTGGGGGATCACGCCGGGGCGAAAGCCGCCTTCGAACGCGCCTTGAAGATCGATGAAGCCGCCTTCGGTCCCGACCACCCTAAGATTGCCATTCGTGTCAACAATCTGGGTGGTGTACTGAAAGACATGGGGGATCATGCCGGGGCGAAAGCCGCCTTCGACCGCGCCTTGAAGATCTTTGAGAACGTACTTGGTGTAGATCACCCCAACGTTGCGACGCTTGTCAACAATCTGGGTGGTGTGCTGAAAGACTTGAGGGATCATGCCGGGGCGAAAGCCGCCTACGAACGCGCCTTGAAGATCGATGAAGCCGCCTTCGGTCCCGACCACCCCAGTGTTGCAACAGATGCCCATAATTTAGGGATGCTATTTGATGAAATGGGCGATAAGAAAAATTCAATTTTTTACGAGCAACGAGCACTTTCGATTCTTGAAAAATTTCTACCCTCAGATCATCCCTATATCCAGATAACAAAAAAACATTTGGATGACCTTTCAAAATAAAACCTCTTCGCCCGACACGTTTTACAAAAAGTCCAAGTCAGGTTGACTTGGACTTTTTGTATCTTGAATAGCCTCTTCTAAACCTCGCAATATTGCAATAATGTGGAGGCTAATACATCCCCGCCGCCGCAGGGACCGTCTCACGCGGATGAATCGTGATCGCGTCCTTGTGGCAGCTTGCGCGGCACACGCCGCAGCCGTAGCAGGCGGTCGGGTCAATGATGACCTTTTTATTGTTCGAAGAATAGCGTATCGCCCCGTACTGACACTGGCGCATGCACAGCCGGCAGCCATTGCAGTTGTCCATGTTCACCGCCGCCACCCACTCCGCGCGGAACATGACCGGGTAATCTTTTCTGGCATGCGTGATGCGGTACGCCATGCAGTCCTGATCGCAGTTGCACAACCCGCCGATGAAGGGCGTCTTGAAGGTCCACACCGAGTGAACGAGTCCCTCCTTATCGAGCTTGCGGATCGAGTCGAGCGCTTCTTCCCTTGAGAGCGTTTCCAGGCTGAAAGAATCATCGAGCGAGTCCATCAACTGCTTGTCCATCGTCAGCCCGTAGCAGTAGCGGGCGTTCATGTTGCCGGTGGTCACCCGGCGGCACACGCAGGGAAGTCTCACCGCACCTTCGACCATGCCGAAGATCTTTTCCACATCTTCCATTGGCACGACCTGCCCATAGTGATCTTCTTTTTGGTGGTGGGTCAGCACCGGCTTGGCAAGTTTCATCAGCGGCGTGCGCCTGACCTTGTCCAGTTGCTTGATGCTCTTTGGCACCCGCTTGTCGAAGCCGTTCAGGAACTCCGCCGCGTACTCGCGCCTCTTGTTCTGGTCGAGCAGGTCTTTGGAGTAATTCTCCATCGTGAGATACCACTTCTCCCCTTCCCCATGCTGGGTACAGAATTCACACATGCCATGCCTCCTGGGTTAAATAATAAAACTGCCATTGTTGCCCGCGATCAAATCCGCACTCGAGCAATAATGGCAGTATAGCGATTCACACCTCCCCCACCAAGTGACATTACTCCTTGATTCGTTTTAGGAACCCGGCGATCGACCGCCCCGCGCGTGAGCCTTCCACCGCGCAATGGTCGGCGGTCTCCACCCCGCGCAGGAGATTCCCCGCCACGAACACGCCCTGCACGCTCGATCGAAAATCCGCGCCGATCTTTGGACCTTTGGTCTGCGGATCCAACTCCAAGCCGCCGGTTCGGGCAAGCTCATTTTCCGGGATCCAATTCCCGGTGAAGATGACCGTGTCGCACTCCACGAGTTGCGTCTGTCCGCCCGCGTGGGTCAGCTCGATCCCTTCCACGCGTTTTCTGCCGAAGATATTGGAGACCCTTGCATGGGTGAGGATCGGTGTGCGGGTGAGAAGGTCTGCGATCGCCCACTTCATGGCGATGTAGGGAAACGCGATCTGATGCCGCGCTTCTTCTGTGACCATCATTTCACACTTCACGTTGGCGTGCATCAACGTCATCAACGCGGAGAGACTCACCAGTTCCGCGCCGACAATGACAGCGCGCCTGCCGACCGGGAGCTGTTCCTGATAGACAAACCTTTGCAGCGAACCCGTGGTGAAAATTCCCTGCGGACGAGTGCCGGGGATGAGCCTTGCCGCTCGCGGACGTTCCCGCACGCCGGTTGCCAGCAGCACCGCGCCGGCTTCGATCTCGCCCAATCCGCCGGGCGAGGTGAAGGATAATTTTTTCTCCCCTGCCCAGCCTGTGATGGTGGTGGATGTCTGCACTTCCACATCCATTTTCTCTGCCAGGTCGCGGTAATACTTTGCGTATCTCGGTCCCTGCCACATGCGCCACAGGTCCTCGCGCCCGAAGCCTGTGTGATGACACATGCGCGGCATGCCGCCGGCTTCAGGTTCACGGTCTACGACCAGGATATTTTTAATTCCCTGCTTCTTCAATTCGATCGCCGCGGAAAGCCCGGCGGGCCCGCCGCCGATGATGAGCGCATCTCTGGTTGAGGAAGCAATTGTTGGCGCAGAGTCTTTTGTAAAAGAGATCCCTGTCGCTTTTGCGTTGACCATCTTCGTCAGCGCCGCGTGGCAATTGAATCCCTGACATCTCCCTTGCGATGCGCGGGTCCTTCTTCGCAGGGCGTCCACGTTTGCCGCAGGGATCGGCGCATTCATGGCGTCCATCAACTCGCCGCGCGAGACCCGCTCGCAGTGACAGACCATCTCGGCATAGGCGGCGTTGCGCGCGATCATCGCCGCGTCTTGATGCGGGCGCATCCCAGCCTGCCCGATGGTCGGCAGTTTCACTTTCTTGAATTCATTTTTCAAGGTCAATGCCAGTCCTGCATCGCGCAGAAGTTCCACACCATACTCGGCAATGCCCATCGCGCCGGAAATGCCCGTGGACCTGATTCCGCCCAAACACAGGTAACGACCGGCGGCGTCCATTTCGATCTGATAGTCGCTATGCTCGGTCGCCGCGCGCAAACCGGAATATGTGGCGGTCACTTCTTCATCCAGCAGTTGCGGCAAGATCTGCCTGCCCTTCTCAAGCAAAAAATTCAGTCCGCTCTCGGTGGTCTCTGTGGCGGCTTTATCGGGCAGGTCTTCGGCGGTGGGTCCGAGCAAAATATTCCCGTAGACCGTGGGGCTGATGAGCACGCCCTTGGTGATGGAGGTCGGCACGGGCAGCAACACATGATTGACGAGCGGGCGCGCCAGCTTGTCGTAGACGATCAACTGTCCGCGTCGGGGCGTGACCTTGAAACTGGTCTTTCCAAAATGGGTATTGATCTCATCTGAGAATAATCCCGCCGCGTTCACCACGTAGCGGGCGGAAATTTTATTGCCGTGTTGATCAAAAATTTCTGTTGCCCCTGCGCTGGAACTCTCGATACCCTTCACCTGGAAATTCAGGAATAACTCCACGCCATTCAACACCGCCTGGTACGCAAAAGCGATGGGGACAGAGAAGGTGCAAAGGATCCCCTCCCCCGGGACGAATAGTCCGCCCAGTGCGCCTTTGTTGATGTGCGGCTCACGCTCGCGAATTTCTTCAGCGGAGATGATGCGCACATCCATCTCACCATTGTCGTGCGCTTGTTTCAATAATTTTGGCAGGGTATCGAACTGCTCCTGATTCCATGCAATAAGCAAGCCGCCAAGTAATTCATGGGCGATGTTCGCTTCGGGCAGGTATTCCTGCATGAGCTTGTAACTGCGCTTGAGCAATTTTGCTTCGAGTGTGCCGGGTTTCGCATCGTACCCGGTATGCCAGATGGCGGTGCTCGCCTTGGAAGTTCCCATCCCCACATCTGCGTTCGCTTCGATCAATGCGATCTTGAGTTGATAGCGCGAAAGTTCCCGTGCAATGGCGCATCCCACCGCGCCCGCACCGATGATGGCAATATCGTAAGTTGTCATGTTGTTCTCGTTGAGGTTTTGTTAACTATGGAAGGTCTTCACCGCATTCAGCGCTTTATTCCACTGTGCCAGTTTTCTTTCTCTTTCTTCCTGCTTCATCTGCGGTTGATAGGACCTTTCTGATTTCCAGTTCTTTGCCAAATCGTCAAAACTTGTTCCCAGGGCAGACATGCCCGCGAGGTTGGCGATCCCAATGGCGGTCGCTTCCAAAGCGGCAGAGACCCGCACCTCGATATCAAGCAGGTCGGCGATCATTTGCATCAGGTATGGGTTGCCAGAAGGACCTCCGTCCACTTTGAGGTGCGGCGGTCGCTGACCAAGATCCTGCGACATGGCTGTGACCACTTCGTACACGCGGCAGGCGATGCCGTCCAATGTGGCGCGGACAATATCGTCAGAAGACGTGCTGCGGTTCAAGCCGAACATCGCGCCTTGCACATCTGTGCGCCAATGCGGGGCAGCGAGTCCCTGCAGGGCGGGAATGACCACCACACCAGTGTCTTTGGAGTTGTTTGCAGCGGCATGGCTTGAAGCGGAGTCAGGGATGAACTTCAAATTATCCCGCAGCCACTGCACCGCCGACCCTGTGACGAAGATGCCGCCATCAAAGGCGTAGGCAGTGTGCCCATTGAAGTTCCAGCCGACCGTGGTAAGCAGTCCGTTGTTTGAGAGTTTGGGTTGATCACCGATATTCATCAGCAGGAAACTGCCTGTGCCAAATGAGCATTTCATTTCGCCTGCGTTGAAGCATGCCTGCCCAAATAATGCGGCTTGCTGATCAACGAGCAGGGCGTGTAATGGAAGCGGTTTACCGTTTCCAAAATCCACTTCTCCGATCAACCCAGCCGAAGGCTTTACTTCGGGGAGCATACTGCGCGGCACATCAAAAATTTTCAGCAGGGCATCGTCCCATTGGAATTTGTTCATGTCAAAGAGCAAGGTCCGCGATGCGGTGGAGGGATCGGTCACATGCAGTTTTCCGCCGCTCAACTTCCAGATCACCCAGGTCTCGGTGGTGCCAAATCTTAATTTGCCTTCGTGCGCCTTTTTGCGAAGGTCGGGATGATTTTCAAATACCCACTTGAGTTTGGGCGCGGAGAAATAACTGTCGAGCAGTAGACCCGTTGTTTGACGCAGCCAGTTCAGGTTAATGGATGGACCGAGCGCATCGCATACCGATTGTCCGCGTGTGTCCTGCCAGACGATGGCGGGCGTCACGGCTTCGCCGGTCTCTGTGTCCCACACAACGAATGTCTCGCCCTGGTTGTCGAACCCAACCGCGGAGATCTGGTATTTATCGAGCAGGGGCGCGCATGCTTCTTTCACCGTGCGGACAATATCTGCGGGGTCTTGCTCCACCCACCCCGCCTGCGGAAAACGCGCCGGGAGTTGCGCCGAATTCTTCTCCACCATCTCTCCCGCTTCGTTGACGATGACTGCCGTGGTTTGCGTGGTTCCTTGATCGATGCCGAGCAGGTATTTCATATTCGCCTCCAAGATACGGTCATTTTTGAGGTTGTATTTCGGTTTGTTCTGTGTCAAAATATGCTTGTCCCAGTTAGGGTGCCCCCCTCACCCTGGCTGGGATATTTTATTGGCAGCAACAAAAAAGTAGAGCGGTATCCATCACGGATACCGCTCTTGATTTTACTGTACAACAGGTTCTTATTGTTCGCCGAATTGCTTTTCGATCTCGGCGATCTTCGCCTGGCGTTGCTTGATCTTATCGCCTTCAGGCACGCCTTCAAAGCGGTTATCTTCACCACCGGTAACGAAGGTGATGACCGCGGTCAATACGCCAATGCCAATGGCAACGTAGGAGGTTGTGGTATCCGGAATGAGGAAGTGCAGGACGTTTTCATCCGAAATACCGAGGAAGCCCAACCCAAGACCAACGAGAGCCACAAGGATGCCAAAGGGAGCGGTCCTCTTGGACCACAAACCAAGGAGCGCAACCACGAATACGACTGTGAAGTAGAAAACTTTTTCATTGGGCGGGAAGAATCCGCTGATCGCCAAAATAACACCGAAGATGATGGCGAGAACAGCATTTGCCTTTGAAAGTCCGCCAAGATTGAACGGTCCCTTTTCCTTCCACTTGGGTCCGCCTTCTGCGAGCAAACCAGCCGCGATCGGCATCACCATGGATAGATAAAGGAACACGGCGCATGCAACCGCGAGAATCAAGTATGCAGGCGCGTACAGCGTACTGGCAAAAGCAAAGATGGCAGAAACCCAAACTGCGGTGCCGGGAGTGCGGTACTTGGTGCTCACATTCGCAAGTGCCTTGGAAGCCGGTAAGCCACCGTCACGAGCGAAGGCGTACATCATGCGGGAGGTGGAGGTCAGACCAGCGAGGGCACAAACGTAATTGACCAACACCATTCCAATCGCAAGGAATAAACTCAAAGCGAATGGCATCCTGGAGGCCCCCCACATATAAAAGAACGAGCCCCAGCCGAGGGCAGCCGCTTCTTTGAGATCTGGCATGGTTAGTACATAAGCGGCAACAGCCACGAGACCGAACACCCAGGACCAGAACACGGCGGTCCACATACCCTTCGGCACGTTCACCTGAGCGTCCTGTGTTTCTTCCGAAGTGTGAGCAGAGGCGTCAAAGCCTGTGATGGTGTAACAAACGTAGGAGAGACCGAGCAGGAAGGCGAAAGCAACACTTTCGGTGCGGAAGGGAACCACACCGCCGCCTGCATCACCGGTCACGTTCTGGAAGGTCCACAAACGGGAGAAATCCAAAGGAACGGAGCTGAAAGCGAACAAGGTGACGATCAAAATGACGGTCAAACCAAGAATGACATAACCGCTCAGGTCAGTGAGTTTGGTGGTGATGTCAATGTAGTAGTGATTCAAGAGCGCCTGAGATCCGAGGGCGATAACCAAAAAGATGGTTTGATGAACGGTGCCCCAACCAGAAACGTCCACACCTAACACAGTGGCAAGCAGTAGGTCTTTGAAGAACACGGTGTAGAGCAACACATCTACAGAGGAGACCACACAAACCAACCCAATCAAATTAAACCAGGCAGTTGCCCATCCCCAGGCTTTCCCGCCGAGGTGTGAACTCCAGTGGTAAAGACCGCCAGCGGTCGGGAACGAAGAAGCGATCTGTCCCATGCCGAAGGCAACGCTCATGGCAAGAACTCCACCGACCAGCCAGATCAAGAAAGCGCCGCCAGACCCAAGGGCATTAAAGGCGGCAGGGAAGGCGGAGATACCGCCAGCCAGAATACAAATGATGGAAAATGAAATTGCGAAGTTCGAGAAGCCGCTCATGCGGCGCGAAAGTTCTTGTGCATACCCCAGCTTATGAAGAACCTGCTTGTCGTGCGCCTGACTCTTATTGGACATTTTCGTAACTCTCCTTGTGCTGAAATTGGTTTTTCGAGATCAAGAGGCCGAACTTACGAAGAGCGAATATCAACAATGTCAACGATACACATCCTCCTCCTCCCTCCTGGGGAGTCTTTCCGCGATGATATGCAATCAAACACTGACAACAAGATTAAGGTACGATTAATTCCCGCCATTATTACACAAAATGCCTATTGATAAAATAGACCAAATGTTCTAAAATAGAAATATGGATGCACTTGAGCAATTAAAGTTACTGTCTTCACAAATGTCCTTCGAGCCGGATGGAGAACCGCGGGTCACTTCCGACGCCCCCGCCTGCTTCAGTCCAAAGGAAAGGGACCAGGCTTTTACACATCCCGCCCAACTCCCCAACGGACAAAAGATCGTCCTGCTCAAGACCCTGCTCTCTTCAGCCTGCGAGCGCGATTGTTTCTATTGCCCGTTTCGTGCCGGCAGAGACTTCCGCCGCGCCACTTTCAAACCGGATGAGTTTGCAAGTCTCTTCAGCAAACTTAATCAGAGTGGAATGGCCGAGGGTGTATTCCTCAGTTCTGGGGTGGCAGGAGGCGGTGTAAGGACCCAGGATAAACTCCTCGACACGGCAGACATCCTGCGCAAGAAATATCACTTCAAAGGATATCTCCATCTTAAAATGATGCCCGGCTCTGAAAGGGATCAGGTATTTCGTGCCATGCAGCTTGCCGACCGGGTCTCGGTGAATTTGGAAGCCCCGAACACTGAGCGGCTCGCGAAGCTGGCTCCGCACAAGATTTTCCTGGAAGAACTGCTGCGTCCCTTGCGCTGGGTCGAAGAGATCCGCAGGGCTGAGCCGGCATATAAATTTTGGAATGGCAAATATCCATCAACGGTCACGCAGTTCGTGGCGGGCGGCTCTGATGAAAGCGATCTTGAACTTCTAACGACAACCGACTGGTTGATGAAGAACATTCGACTCAAGCGAGCATATTTTTCTGCGTTCCATCCGGTCCGCGACACTCCGCTGGAGAACAAGCCTGCGGTCAACCTTTTGCGTGAACATCGCCTGTATCAAGCTTCGTTCCTGCTGCGCGATTACGGATTCGACCTCGAAGATTTGCCGTTCACCAAAGATAGCAACCTCCCCATTGAAGCCGACCCCAAGCAGGCGTGGGCGCAGATCAATCTGACCGAACATCCAATTGAAGTGAATCAAGCGGATAAACATCAACTGCTCCGCATACCGGGCATTGGCTTGAAAGGCGCAGATGCGATTCTTGATGCAAGAAGACAGAACAAATTACGTGATCTTTCTGCATTGAAGAAACTCGGCATCGTTGCCGAGCGCGCCGCGCCATATCTTTTATTTGACGGTAAAAGATCTTCCACTCAATTGTCTTTGTTTCATCATGTTGTATAAAAAATTTCATCACATAAGTGATGAAATTTTTTATTATCCATTGAGTGGTAACCTTAAAATATTCGTGTTTCTTGCTCCAACCCTTGAATTAAAAATTTTTATCGCTATACTATGCAAATGAATATCGAAGATTTATCAACGATCATGTATAAGGAGAAATAAAAATGACTACAACGATGGAAACATTGTCCATAAGAACGGAAAATAAATTCCGCACACTCATTACCAAGCAGGCTTATAAAAAAGGTGAAGCGATCTGCGCCATGCCAAGCGAGAACATCATGGATAAACCCAACCGCTTTACTGTGCAGATCTCAAAAGACAGACACACGCATGTTGGCAAGCTTGCCGCGCTTAATCACTCATGCGACCCCAATGTGATACTCGACACCGAAGCCATGATGATGGTCGCTCGCCGTGATATTGAAAAGGGAGAGGAACTCTCTTTCTTTTATCCCTCCACAGAGTGGGAGATGAACGCTCCCTTCATCTGCCTGTGCGGAGCGGCGAACTGCATTCATGTGGTGGCTGGTGCGCGCTTCCTTCCCCTTTCCACGCTGGAACATCATTATCTCAACCCTCACATCAGAGATATGATGATCGAACTTCTACAAAACACTGAACAGCATCTGACAGGCTTGCAGGGTAAATAAAAAAAGGCGGAGGTCTCAGGACCTCCGCCTTTTTTTATTTATAACTTTCTGTGCAGCGCTAGCAGGGTGTACGCCCCAACCCAGGGTTTTCCAAGCCTGTGATTATCAGAGACTTCGATCTTGCTGAAGCGCTGGGCGATCTGCGGCATGAGCATGGCAATTGCCGCCCAGTCATCCCCAAGAACGGCAGACCGCATTTTCTCGGCAGATTGCCCGGCCCACATCCATTCCATGCGGAATTTATCCGCCTTTACCCAGTAATCTCGCTTTTCCCACGCGGCAACAGAGGCATCGATCCCCTCTGCAATAGATTGAAGCGCCAGAGCAATGAATGCGGCCATATCTTTTGTTTCGGATGTGACCTGTGTTTGCTTCGCCAACTCACGGATGCACAAGACAATGGATTTCGATAAACGAGTTCGTTCTTTTCCAACAGAATCGGGGTTAATAACGCGGCTCAAGAAATTTCTCCAGGTTCAAGTGATTTACGGACGGCGATTATACCGCCAATCTCCAAGCCATAACCAAACAAGGTGCAAAGTTGACTCTCCTTCCCTCATTGGGTTATTATCCCTGAACTGTTGATATAAACGCAAAATCCTACGGAGAAGATCAGAAAGATGACCAACGAACAGCCTAAGAATCCCTTGCACGGAATCACACTCGAAATGATCTTGAACCACCTGGTTGAAAAATTTGGCTGGGAAGAAATTGGCAGGCGCATCCCGGTCAAATGTTTTCAGGAGAATCCCAGCATCAAGTCCAGTTTGAATTTTTTGAGAAAAACTCCCTGGGCAAGAAAAAGGGTTGAAGACCTGTATCTGAGAACAAAGAAATAGAAATTTTTTTTCTACCTTCATTTCAAAAAAATTCTTGGGAGAATTTCATGGCTCGTCTCGTCACACTGGGAACATTATCCGCGTTATTTTTTAGCAGTACATTCGTTTTGAATCGCGCCATGAGTCTTGCGGGCGGTCACTGGGCGTGGACTGCCAGTTTGCGCTTTGGCTTTATGCTGATCTTTCTGATATTCATCTTGCTAGCCACTCAAGGCAGGAAAGCGCTGCGAGAGGTCAGGGATCTTTTTGTCCGGCATTGGTTGTTCTGGATGATCAGCGGCAGCATTGGCTTTGGCATTTTTTATTCCATGATCACCTTCAGCTCCATCTATGCCGAAGGCTGGATCGTAGCGACCACATGGCAAACCACGATCCTCGCCACGCCGATCGTGCTGTCTTTCTTTGGCAGAAAAGTTCCCATAAGGGGTTTGATCTTCACAGGTATCATCTTCATAGGCATTGTACTGGTCAATGTCGAACACGCCAGCGATACCGATCTGCGCGGAATGCTTCTCAGTGCGCTGCCTGTGCTGGTCGCGGCTTTTGCCTACCCGATCGGAAATCAACTTGTTTGGGAAGCGCGGATGGGAGATAACAAGCGGATACCGCATATCGAACATCCTATTTTGGAAAATGCGTTTGCGCGGGTCTTGCTCTTAACTCTTGGCTCGCTCCCGTTTTGGGGGCTTCTCCTCCTTTTTACATCCCCTCCCGCCCCCTCCAATGGACAGTTTCTCAGCACAGCGTTGGTCGCTCTGCTTTCAGGTGTGATAGCCACGACGATCTTTCTCTACGCTCGAAATCTTTCAAGGCACGCCTACGAGATCTCCGCAGTGGATGCAACTCAATCCATGGAAGTCGTTTTCTCACTCATCGGCGAGATACTGTTCCTGGGCGGCGCGCTGCCCGGTCCGATCGGTTTGACCGGCGTTGCTCTGACCATGCTTGGGTTGATCGCTTACATGGCAGTTCAAGCCCGCTCGTAGGTATAATCGCCCAATGACCAATTTTGAGATTCGAGTCTGTGAAAGCTGTGGATTACGCTACCCGCTGACGGAAGGAAGTTCGTTCGGTATTCGCTGCCCGATCTGTCTTGGCATTACTCACGCTGTGCTCAATAAACAAATATCATCTGAATCGGCTTTGACTGACAGAAAGAAAAAAAGAGATGAATTGACCGTCCTCGTGGATAACGTCCGCTCGGCTTGGAATGTCGGCTCGATCTTGCGCTCGGCAGATGGTTTTGGTTTTTCGCACGCCTTTTTATGCGGAATCACACCAACGCCCGAAGTTGATGCCGTCCGTAAGACTGCGCTCGGCGCGGACGATTTTGTTCCCTGGTCTTATCACAAGGATGCTGTCAAGCTTGTGAAGGGATTAAAAAAAGAAGGCTGGGTGATCTGGGCGCTGGAAGAAGAAGAACGCGCCAAGCCGCTGAAGAAAATTAAGAGAAGGATCGAGCAACGCACTGTGTTGATCGCAGGCAGTGAAGTGACCGGGGTTGACCCCGCATTACTTGACCTGTGTGATGAAGTTTTCTACATCCCAATGCGCGGCGAAAAGCGTTCGTTCAATGTGGCAGTTGCATTTGGAATCGCCGGGTTCACACTATCGTCATAGAAATAAAAAGCCCCTCGAAGTTGAGGGGCTTTTTATTTACAACAATTTTTTCAGGGCTTCAAACCAGATCTGGGCGATCAGGTTGTATCCCACATGGTTGGGATGATTCCCATCATCATACAAAGTCGCCGGGTTGGTGAAAATGTCGGTCGAGTAAAAGTCAACGGTCATGGCATTGTATTGAGCGGCTTTCTCCTCAATGATCAGGTTGTATTGCACGACCTGGGCAGACATCTTCTTCAACTCCTCAGGCGGGATCGAAACAAATGCCTCGCCCTTAATGGCAACCGGTCTTTTGGATTGGTCATCTAATTTTGCTACGATCACTTCTGCGCCCGCGTCCTTTAGCCGCCCTATGATCGCGTCCAAATTGGCTGCGAAGCGGTTCAGGTCATTCCGCTCGCTTTCGACCGAGCCGTCTCCATATTCGTAGAGATACCAAAGATCATTGCTGCCGATCCACAACAAGGCAACCGGATATCTGCCTGCGGCGGTTGCTGCTTCTGCTTCTGAAATTGCCTGCGTAAGCTGGCTCTCAAGCCCGAGATCCCCAGCGATCAACGCGTCTGAGCTCCAACCGGATTGACCGAGGTTGAGCAGTGTCGTATCCGGGCGGATGATGTTTACCTTCTTTAGCAAACGCCCGGGGTAGCCAAGACCAGTGTCATCTCCATCGCCTTGAGTAAGGCTATCGCCCAAAGCGATCAGGGTTACAGGTCCGGGTTGAGCCGTGGCGCTTTGCTGTGGAAGTTTTGTTGCTGCCGGCTGTGGCGAGCCCGCGGAAGTTTCCATAGCCGCAAGGGTCTCAGTTGGTAATGACGCCTCTTCTGTTGGAGTTGCCTGTGTGACACAGGACCCGAGAAGAAGTCCTAGAATCAAAATCCATCTTTTCATTTTTCCTCCTTTGAATTAATAACGCGGGCGAGCAACACCAACGGATGTTCTGATGTGGTCTTTGCGCCGTGTGAAAATTGCAAGCGGCATGCGGACCCAGTGGAGAGCACTTTTCGATTCTCTGCCGTCGCCTTGCGCACCTTGGGCAAAACGCCCAACTCCCCCACCTGCATCGAAAGATCGTAGTGCTCTGCGTCGTACCCAAATGTGCCTGCCATGCCGCAACAACCCGCGTCAATCACTTCAACTTCAAAACCGAACATGCGGAGCAGGGCGGCAGTGGCTGCGGTCCCGGTTGGCAAGCCATCATCGGCAGGTCGCTCCGCTTGTTGGTGGCAGTGGGTATGAAGCGCTAGTTTTGTTTCTTTTTTTGAAAACAAATTAGGTTGTAAAATACTTTGATATTTATTGGCTACACGAAGTAAAAATTCTTCAACAAGCCACACATCTTTTGCGAGGAGCTCCAACTCATCGCGACGATCGGGAATTAAAGAAGAGTATTCATGCTTTAGGCAGTAAACCTCGGGCGGCTCGCATCCAACTACACTTACATCTGCCCCTACCCCAAGTTGCTTGATCTCGTCTAACAGCTTTCCCGCATGGCTACGCGCTACTGGGATAAATCCCTTTGAGAGTAGAGACGCACCCGCGCCAACGGTCCGCAAAACTTTCACGCTGAAACCAAAAGCCTGCAAAATATCTATAGCGGCTCGACCGACCTCAGGCTCCAAGTATTTTGAAAAAACATCCGAAAGAAACAGGACGGTCTTATTGCCCGCTACATGATCCGCGCTTTTATCGGTCAACTTGCTCTTTGCAAAGACAGGAAATTCCCGCTTCTCCGTTATCCCTGCGGAGCGGGCGATCAAAGTCCGCGACCAATCTGCCCGCATAAAATAATTTACCAGTGGAGCAACAGGGGTTATCCATTTGGCGACAACATGGAAATAGCCAAACAGATAATCGCGCAAGGGTCTGCGATGAGTCTTGAAATATTCGTTCATGAACTCGTATTTCAATTTCGGCATGTCCACGCCGCTGGGGCATTCCGATGTGCAGCCTTTACACGCCAAGCACAAGTCAAGCGAGGGAAAAACCTCGTCCATGCCAATTTCACTGTTGGAGCGGGCGATCAGTGACCGCAATAAATTGGAACGTCCTCGGGTGCTGAAGGCTTCATCGCGGGTTGCCTGAAAGGAAGGACACATCACACCTGTGGTCTTACGGCAAACTCCCTGACCGTTACAATGCTCGATCGCGCCAGCAAGTCCGCGCTCGTGTTCAAAGTGCAGATCCGAATCCCAAACTTTTATTTGGTAATCTGCACCATATCTTAAATGCGAATCCATGGGCGGCGCATCGAACATTTTTTTTGGGTTCAAAATATTATCGGGGTCGGTTGCGCGCTTCAGAGAACGCATGGCGTCTGTGAGCTGCGTCCCATAAGTTTTCTCGATGGCTTCGCCCGAGACAATTCCATCTCCATGCTCGCTACTCATTGAACCGCCGAGACTCAAGGTCAACCTCAGGACCTTCTCGCCAATCGTCCGCAACGCACGAACACCCGTTCCTTTTTGCAGATCAAGGATCGGACGGATGTGCAAACAACCCGCGGAAGCGTGTGCGTAGATCCCACCTTCGGTCTGGTGTTCACGCATGATGCGCTCTACCTCTCCAACAAATTCCCCCAACCTTTCAACAGGCACAGCGCAGTCCTCAATGAACGCCGCGGGTCGGGCAGACTGCTGCCTCGAGTCCAGGATTCCCAAGCCCATCTTGCGGACGTTCCACACCCGCGATTGCTCCTCGGGAGACTCGGCGATCGTCACAACATCTGCCAGGCGACGCACCGACTCTTTCAACGCCGATGGCTGGTCCCCGCTAAATTCAACGACCAACACTGCGGCAGGATCGCCCGTCATCCAACCCATCTGACGCGCATACGCCGGGACGCCTCTTGCCAATTGAATAATAAGGCGCGGGATCAATTCGATCGCGCTCGGTTTCAATTCCAGCAGGCGAGGCACAGCATTGCAGGCTTCTACAATGCTGTCGTAAGCAAGAACGCCGAGGATGGTATGTTTCGGTTTCGGAACGAGGTTGACCTTAGCGCGGCGAATGACAGCCAAAGTCCCTTCACTGCCGGCAAGGAGAGCCGCCATATTGACAGAGGTCTGCTGGCTGTATATCGACGAAGTCAAACCATAATTATCAGCGTCCCATTGCGGCGGCACGGACGGAGTCCAAGGCAGCAGATAGTTGAGTCGGTAGCCCGCTGAATTACGCCACGATCTTGGAAAGTTCTGCTTGATCGCTTCGGAATGTCTCTCACGAATTTCAGCGATCACTTGAGAAATCTTTGACCGCCCGCTTTCATTCCAAGTCTCGAGCGTGCCGTCCCCGAGGATCACGTCGGCGGCGATCAGGTGATCCGCGCTCATGCCATACAAAATGGAATGTGCGCCTGTGGCATTATTGCCGATCACTCCGCCCATCGTGGCACGCTCTGCCGAAGCGGGGTCGGGACCGTACATCAGTCCACGCTTTGCCGCCGCGCGATTCAGATCCGCAAGCACCACGCCGGGCTCAACGATGGCAGTATGCGATTCCGGGTCGATCTCAACAATGGAATCCAGATAACGTGAACAATCTAGGATCAACGCCTCACCGATGGCTTGCCCCCCAAGGGATGAACCCGCTCCACGCGGCAGAATGGGAATTTTATATTTCACCGCCAATTCCACGGCTGAGATCAGGTCTTCTTGATGCTTTGGGATGGCAACTCCAAGCGGCTCGATCTGATACATGGATGCATCAGTGGAATATAAAACCTTCGACGCAGAATCCAACCGAAGGTCGCCCGTGAAGCGCTTCTTCAATTCAAATAAAAATTCAGGATGCATAAATTGATTCTAATCCTGTTTAAAAAAATATAGGACACAAAGGTATTCTCCTTCATGCCCTATGGGTTCATGAAATTCTTTTGCTTATTTTGCCTTGCCCTGATTCGCGACAGCGGCGGCTTTTTTGGCGGCTTCTTCGGCGTCGCCAAGATAATAATTCTTGATCGGCTTCAGATCGGCGTCAAGCTCGTAAACAAGCGGCAGTCCGGTCGGGATATTAAGCTCGGTAATGCTCTCTTCAGAAATATTATCGAGGTATTTCACCAGCGCGCGGATGGAATTTCCATGCGCGACCAACAATACACGCTTTCCTAGTTTGATCTCAGGCGCAAGCGTGGAATGCCAGTAAGGAAGCACGCGGTCCAAAGTGATCTTCAAAGATTCGGTGGCGGGCATCTGCTCGGGAGTCAGTCCCGCGTAGCGGCGATCAAATTTCGGATGACGCTCATCGGTCAATTCCAAGGCTGGGGGCGGAACATCATAAGAACGACGCCAGATCTTCACCTGCGCTTCGCCGAATTTCTCTGCCATCTCAGATTTGTTCAATCCTTGCAGGGAACCATAATGGCGTTCATTCAACTGCCAGGCACGAACCACCGGCAGCCAGTCGCGGTCCATCACATCTTGAATAAGTCCCAGAGTTTTGATCGCGCGTTTTAGAACCGAAGTGTAGGCGATATCAAAATCAAAACCGCCCTCGCGCAGCAGCTTGCCCGCCTCGCGCGCTTCTGAGCGACCGAGATCGGTCAGGTCAACATCTGTCCAGCCTGTGAATCGATTTTCAAGGTTCCAGGCGCTTTGTCCATGACGGACGAGAATTAATTTATACATGAGTTACTCCTGAAAAATAATAACGAATTATAGCCCAAGTCCACACGGCATAGTAAAATCAAGGCATGGCAAATAACGAAGATGTCACCCCTGTCCGTCAACAATATCTGGATATCAAACGCGAATACCCCGACGCGATCGTCTTTTTTCGGCTCGGCGATTTTTATGAGACATTCGACGAGGATGCCGAGATCACCGCGCGCGAGCTGGATATTGTACTAACCTCACGCCCCGTTGGCGGCGGCGTGCGCGTGCCATTGGCAGGTATTCCGTATCACGCGGTTGAGAATTATCTCGCCCGTCTGATCGAAAAGGGGCATCACGTAGCGATCTGCGAACAAGTCGGCGACCAGCCATCGAAAGGGATCTTTCCGCGCAAAGTGGTGAGAGTGGTCACGCCGGGGACTGTGACCGAGCCCGGACTCCTGCCCGGCGATGCGAACAACTATCTAACCTCGGTCGTTCTTAACGGGGAGACTGCTTCTATTTCCTATACAGATGTCACCACTGGTGAATTTGCCGTCACCGAACTTCCGCTCGAAGCCCTGCGCGCCGAGTTGACCAGACTCCACCCTGCCGAAATTTTGCATCCCGACAATCAAACCCTGCCCGATGGCATCAACGGGCATCTCACCGCATTACCGGCATGGAAGTTCGAACCGGGTAAATGCAATGAAACCTTGCTGACTCAGTTCAGATCCTCCACGCTGGACGGGTTTGGGTTGAAAGCCAATAGCCTGCAAGTGAGAGCCGCAGGAGCGATCGTGCTTTATCTCAAAGAAACCCAGCCCGATGCGCTCAACCTGCTCACATCCTTGCGATCGTACAGTCTAAATGAGTTCATGACCCTGGACGCATCCACCCGCAGAAATTTGGAATTGGACGAAACCCTGCGCGGCGAGCGGAAGGGATCCCTGCTTGGCACTTTGGATTTCACGATCACCCCGATGGGAAAGAGATTGATCCATCAATGGGTCAGCCAGCCGTTATTGCAGGTGGCAAAGATCAACAAAAGACAGGACGGTGTGCAGCACTTCGTCAGCAACGGGATGGTTCGCGCGGAACTGCGGGAGGAATTGAAACCACTCGCCGATCTGGAGCGTCTCGTCAATCGGGTGATCGCGGGGCAGGCGCAGCCGCGTGATCTGGTGGCGATGAGAAACACACTTGGGCAATTGCCGAAAGTAAAGGAAGTTATCAACGGGCAGTCTGCGGTCAACGGGCAGTGGTCGGTTTGCGAAGAACAATTTTCTTTATTGCAAAATGCCATCGACGAAGATCCGCCCGCCACATTGCAAAACACGGGCGTGATCCGCTCTGGCTATTCGGCAGAGCTGGACGGCGTGATCGAAGCATCAAAACACGCGCGCGATTGGATCGCAAATCTCGAAGGCATTGAAAGAGAAAGAACAGGGATCAAGACACTCAAGGTCGGTTACAACAAGGTCTTCGGTTATTTCATTGAGATCTCCCGCGGCGCGGCAGACCGAGCGCCCGAAAATTACATCCGCAAGCAGACGCTGGTCAATGCGGAGCGCTTCATCACGCCTGAGATGAAGGAATATGAAACGCTGGTCTTGAACGCGGAAGAAAGAATCAAAGAAATCGAAACCCGGTTATTCCGTGAAGTGTGCGCGGAGTTGGGCAAGTCTGCAAATACGCTGCTTGCCACTGCACGCGCCATCGCCGTGCTGGATGTTCTCTCTGCCCTGGGCGAAGCGGCTGCTCTGGGAGGCTATTGCAGACCCGAGGTCCACGAAGGGAACGGGCTGGAAATCCTCGAGGGGCGGCACCCTGTTGTTGAGCAGTATCTGAAGAACGATCGCTACATACCCAATGACATCGTGTTCGAAAAAGGTGAAGTGGTGCGGATCATCACCGGTCCGAACATGGCTGGTAAATCGACCTATCTGAGACAAGCCGCGTTGATCGTTTTAATGGCGCAGATGGGATCATTCGTGCCCGCAGCTTCAGCAAAGATCGGTCTGGTGGATAGGATTTTCACGCGCATCGGCGCGCAGGATGAAATTCACGCCGGGCAATCCACCTTCATGGTGGAGATGGTGGAAGCGGCGAATATTCTGCACCACGCAACATCGCGCTCGTTGTTGATCCTGGATGAGATCGGGCGCGGCACTTCAACCTATGACGGACTCTCGATCGCATGGGGTATCATCGAATATATTCATAATCACCCGCAGTTGAGAGCAAAGACATTATTTGCCACGCACTACCATGAACTGACCCAACTGGCAGACCTGCTGCCCGGTATCCGCAACTACAATGTGGCAGTGAGCGAAGCAGATAACAAGGTTGTGTTCCTGCACAAGATCATCGCCGGGGGCGCAGACCGTTCTTACGGAATCCATGTGGCGCAACTGGCCGGGCTTCCTGATCCGGTGATCCAGCGTGCAAATGAGATCATGGCTGAGTTGGAAAAGACTTCAGGTCGAGCTGTGAAAATTCATCCGCACGCGGCGCAGCAAGCCGCGCTCTTTCCTGAAACCAGCCCGCTGTTGGATGAATTGAAAGGCTTGGATGTGAACGCTCTATCCCCCATTGAAGCCTTGAACAGATTGTTCGAATGGCAAAAGAAATTCCTGCAAAAGTAATCGTGGCTACTTCAAAAGATAGATCAATATTTCGTTCGCAGAATACACGACCTCGTAGTTCCCCGTCTCATCAATTGAGGCGGGGAATTTTTTATCGGCGCCTGCTCTTTGAATAACCAGATATTGATACTCGATTCCCGTCCGAATAGACCACTCGTCAAAGCAGTCTGCAGTTTTGCAGGCTTGAACTTCCGCAAAGTCACCATATCTATTATAGAACTCCGATCCCAACAACCATTCATATCCTTGAATGGTCGTTTGTCCACGACGATCAGTGAGAGCAGGGAACCACTCCACAAAGGGATCGATCTCCGGGCTTTGCACACCTGTGATGGGCAGGAAATAACTTTCTGGAGGAGTATTCTCTCGAATCCAAGTCAGTGCATCACGATCAGCTGAAGTGAGAGTGGTGTTGATCAACTTGAATCCGTACAACCCAGACTCGATAAAGAGGTAAACCATGAGCAGCAGCAAACTCAGATTTTGCCAACCACGTTCGTGAATTTCCTGGTGGTTGATGTTTTTGACAAGAAGATCAACAAGCCTCGGCAGGGCATCAGTCCATGCGAGGGCGATCAACATGCAGAATGGATAGAATGCAATGCTCGGGGCGCTGCGAGGGTCCACAAGGTAAGGGAGGATAAACCAGACAATCAAAAAATACTGTCGTTTCCAAATCCCCCACAAAATACCAACGAGCCGCAAGACAACAAGAACGGGAAACGCGGTCTGACTGGCGGTCAATGCCCAAAAGATATTTAGAAAAAAAGGCTGGTTGTGATAGCCTGTGTTCAATGCCGAAAGAAAAGGTGCAAGTCCGTGTTGAACAAGGACACTCCCCCACCACGGCGCAGACAAGGACAAAGTTCCCAACCCAACAGCCAAAGCATGAATGGCAGATCGCCAAGTCCGTCCGTAAAAAAGCCACAACAAAATGCAGCCTGCAGCCGTATGGATACCAACCTCTGGATGGCTCAAAACGGTCAACGAGCAAAATACAGTGGAGAGTATCCACGCTGTTCTGCCCCCCGTCCGAAAGAGACGATACACCCACCATAAAGAGAGCAGCATGAACAGCGAGCCAAAACTTCTGGTCAAACCGCCGCCCATGATAAACCAGGCCGAAGCGCCGGGTGTAAGGGCATAGAAGATCGCAGCGACTGCTCCCCGCTGACGGGACTCTAGCACACTTGAAGCCAGCGCATAAAATGCAAAAATGGACAGTGTGTTAACTGCGGGGGGCAGCCAGCGCAGGATCTCGATCTCTGAGAACCCAAAAGCGGAGGAGAGAAAAGCAGCGAAATAAAACCCGAAAGGCGGATACGCAAACGGAATATTCAGATGATTGTAGGAAGTGACAGCCGGAAGAACAAATCCATTACTGCGCAGGTCGCGGATCATGCTATAGAACATTCCGCCGTCATTCAATGGAAAGCCCGCTTGCATCCCAGGGAAGAAGCGGGCGATCGATCCAAACAAGAGTGTTGTGCCAAGAATCAGAACAAGCCACTCATTTTGAGTCAGCTTCTTTTTTTCCTTGTTTTCAACTTTGGTGTAATTCATCCGGGCAGGGTCATTCCTCTTCAGATTTCCAGGCGGTCATGGAATTGAGCAAATTCAAATCGTCCGCAGACAACTTCATTTTCAACGCGCCCAGATTTTCATTTAATTGCTCAATAGAGGTCGCACCGATGATCGGGCTGGTGATGACCGGGTCGGCAAGCATCCATGCCAATGCGACTTGCGAGATCGTGCCTTGATGACGAAGCGCAATGACTTCCATTGCATCCACAAGCGCGAAGTTCTCATCGGTCATCGATCGTTTGCGTCCTTCGGCGCGCTTACTTTCAGGCAGGGACTGATTCTTACGATATTTGCCGGTCAAAAACCCACCTGCCAGCGGGCTGTATGGAATGACTGCGATCTCGTAGGTTTTACAGACCTGATGCAATTCACGCTCAAATTCATCCCGATGGATCAGGTTGTAATGCGGCTGGATGCAATCATAACGAGCAAGGTTGTATTTGTCTGAAGTCCACAAGGCTTGCATCAATTCCCAGGCGGAATAATTGGATGCCCCCACATACCTCACCTTCCCCTGCTTCACCAGATCATCAAAGGCGCGCAGGGTTTCCTCAATCGGTGTATCCTCATCGGTCCAATGAGACTGATACAGATCAATGTAATCGGTCTGCAAACGCCGCAAGGAGGCTTCCACGCCATTCATAATATGCGTACGGCTTAATCCCTGATCGTTCGGCCCTTTTCCCATCTCGCCGCGAACTTTTGTAGCAAGCACGATCTGATCTCGCGGGATCTTATTCTTCTTCATCCAGTTGCCGATGAAGGTCTCCGAAACACCGCCGGGGTTCCCCTCCACCCATTTGGAGTATATATCGGCGGTGTCAATAAAATTGATCCCGCTTTCCAAAGTTGCAGAAAGAATCCGATAAGTCTCATCTTCCCCTACTGACCAGCCGAATTGCATAGTCCCCATGCACAAAGGAGAAACCTTCAAACCCGTTCTGCCAAGCCTTACATAGTCCATGTGAACCTCCATTTCCGTGCATTATAAACAAAAAAAGCGGATGCCTGCTTCATCAGGCATCCGCTTTTGGTTTTAAAACTTACTCCACAGAGAAGGTCACCGTGCTATTCAAGACCTCATTGAAATACACCTCTACCTTGTAACTTCCAACCGGCCAACCTTCGGTGGGAGGCTCAAAGTAAAAGTTGATGGTATAAGCAAGTTTGTCTTCATCCAGCTTAATGTCAACTTCATCGATCAAAAAACCTGATTCGTAGCCCTCAACATTATCCACCATCCATTTCGAGGTGACCACGTTGCCCTGTTTACCGTTCGTGAGATCACTAACAACATAGATCGTATCGTTGGTTGAGAATACTGAAGCCAGCTCATCCCCTGCGGCGTCACGTGCCGTGCGGACATTGCTCAAGGTCGGCTCCCCTGCGGCGCAGGCAAGGGTGGAAGCGATGAGAGCAAGCACCGCAAGCAGGATCGAAAACTTTTTATTCATTACATTCTCCTTTGGTTATTGATCAGAGAATTATAACGACATCACCGAATAGGGAAAACCATACTTAAGCACTACTGCACTTCAATATAGATTCGCTTATTGATCGCGCCTTTGCTCTTGTAATCCACTACCTTGATTGACCCAACCTCGGAGGTGTTCGCCACATGCGTGCCTCCGTCTGCCTGCAGATCCAACCCAACGATCTCCACTGTGCGGACCTGCATGATCCCTTCAGGAAGAAGGTTGATCTTGGTTCGAATAAGGTCGGGGATCTGGAATGCCTCTTCGCGCGGAAGGATGTTGACTCGGATATCCCGGGCATTCTTAACCTCAAGATTGGTCGCTGCTTCGATATCACGGACCAACTCCCCACGCATATTCTCGAACTCGAAGTCCATGCGTCCCTTAAGCGGGTCCATATCTCCGCCGGTCACTTTAGCCCCATAATCACGGAAGACCGTCCCGCACAGGATGTGCAATGCTGTATGCGTACGCATTAACTGGTATCGCCGCGCCCAGTCCAGGGTCCCGCGTGATGCGGAGTCAACAGCAGGCATGGGCTCAGTCCCGCCGAGGTAGTGCAAAACATCTTCCCCTTGTTTTTTCACTTTTTCGACGGGGTAGATCAAGCCGCCGATTGCCAAAGTGCCAAAGTCACAGGGTTGACCGCCTCCGCCGGGATAAAAAGCGGTCTGGTCAAGGACAACAACTCGAGTCTCCATGTCCACCGATCTCACAGTGGCAGAGAACTCTTTCAGGTAGGAATCTGTCTGGTAAAGAAGTGTGGTCATATAATTATTATAGCCGAGCCGGCTCAATATTAGTATTTGATTAGAGGTGTTGTTGCCGCTTGACTTTGGTTCTAAAGGTATTGTATAGTAATCAGCGGATATATTGCAAAGGCACCGCCCCCAGGCTGTGCCTTTTGTTTGGCAAAAACCCCTACCAACATACATTTTTATTGCGAGGAGAAGCAATGATCAAAGTTAGTGGTCTTACAAAGGACTACGGCGCGCGCCGCGCCATCAACAATTTGACTTTTGATGCTCAGCAAGGTGAGATCGTTGGCTTTCTCGGCCCGAACGGCGCCGGAAAAACCACCACCATGCGCATCCTGACCGGCTACATGCCCCCCACAGACGGCGAGGCAATTGTGGCTGGCTACAATGTTGTGGAAGAATCCCTGGAAGTACGCAAGCGGGTTGGCTATTTGCCTGAAACCGTGCCGCTGTACACCGACATGGTGGTCTTTGACTACCTGAAGTTCATGGGCGAGCTGCGAAAGATCCCGAAAGTGGACGACCGCGTGGACGAGGTTTTGGAAATGGTCGGGCTGAGCGATCGAGCCAACGGGTTTATTGGCAATTTGTCCAAAGGCATGCGCCAGCGAGTGGGACTTGCTCAAGCGCTGATGCACCGCCCCGAGGTACTGATCCTCGACGAACCGACCATCGGACTCGATCCCGGGCAGGTGGTGGAAGTTCGCAACCTGATCCGCGAGATCGGCAAAGAGCGGACCGTTCTGCTTTCGACTCACCTCTTAAATGAAGCACAGAATATCTGTGACCGGGTGCTGATCATCAACAAGGGCAAGATCGTGGCAGAAGATACCACCGAGAACTTGCAGGCACGCCTGATCGGCGCTGAGCGCGTAGTGCTGAAGGTGCGTGGTGAAGCCGATGATCTGGCCAAGACCATCAAGACCGTCAAAGGCGTTCAAGGCGTGGAGACCAAGGAAGATGGCTCGGTCGAATTTGAATTTGTCTCGGGCAAGGATGTCCGCCCTGAAGTAGCCAAGCAGGTCATTAAGTCAGGCTACGAGTTGATCGAAATGCGTCCGCTCGGCATGAGCCTTGAGGAAATCTTCCTCGAACTCACTGGCTCCGAATCAAAGAAAAAGTAATAAGAGGAATTCCATGAGAAACATTTGGACCATCGCAAAACGCGAATACGATAATTACTTTAACAGCCCGCTGGCTTACGTGGTGGCATTTGCCATCACCTTATTCCTTGGGGTGCTGTTCGCGCTCATCATGTACATTGCAGCCGAACAATCCCTCTTTGGCGGACCCGCCCCCACGAACGAACAGATCACCTGGTGGCTGGTCTTCCTGTTGTTCCTTGCGACTCCCGCCCTCACCATGCGCCTGCTTTCAGATGAAGCGCGGATGGGAACGCTGGAACTGCTGCTTACCGCCCCCGTTCGTGATTACGAATTGGTGGTCGGCAAATGGCTCGGATCCTTTTTAACCGTGCTTTCCCTGCTTTTGATCACTCTGATCTACCCGATCATTTTAAATAATTTCATCTCGCCGGGCTTGGATTTGAAAGCGCTTCTTGCTTCATATATTGGCGTGGTACTCGTTGCCAGCGCCCTGCTTGCTCTCGGCACCGGCATCTCTTCGATCTTCAGCAACCAGTTCGCCGCTTTCTTTGCCACCGTGGGGCTGATCTTCTTCTTTTGGATCTTTGTGCCCGCCTTTGGAAATTTCGCCAAAGACAGCAGTGATATTTTTACCTACCTCGGCCTTGGAAGTCACTTCTTCGACTCGATGAATAGAGGCACGATCAACCTTGGAGATATTGCCTATTACCTCAGCCTCACGGCGCTGGGATTGTTCGTAGGCACAACCTCAATTGAAATTCGGAGATGGCGCTAATATGGCTAACAAGAAGAAAAACTCGGCCGCGCAATACGCGATCATCGGCCTTATCCTGGCCGGGCTGGGCTGTGTATCCACAGTTCTGACCGGCGCCGCCAGAGGATTGGTGGCGATCGAAATGTTCTCCCTCGAAAATATCGAAGGGCTTAATCTTGCACTTCAGATCAGCGTCGCTGTGTTCATCATCGGGCTGGCTGCTTATGCCATCATGTCGCCTGATACGGTCCGTCGCTTCCTCACCGGCAGGCAGGCGCGTTACGGTTCCAACTCCCTGATCCTCACCGTGGCATTCTTTGGCATTGTCTTCGTAGCCAATTATCTGGTTTACAACAATCCCAAATCATGGGATATGACCGAAGACAAATCCAACACTCTCGCGCCTGAGACCTTGCAAGCTCTCTCTACACTCCCGGGCAAAGTCACCGCCACGGCTTTCTACACCTCCAGCCTCGACTCTTCCAGCGCGGACGAAACCCTGTTGAAGTTCAAATCGAACAGCAATGGGAAGTTCGATTACAGCTTTGTCAACCCAGACCTTGATCCGGTCGCTGCCAGAGAAGCAGGCATCACTGGCGATGGAAAGATCCTGCTTCAAATGGGCGAAACGAAAGAGATCGCATCCTTTGCAAGCGAATCGGAACTGACCAAAACCCTCATCCGCCTTATCAGCCCGGAAGCACGCGTGGTGTACTTCCTGCAGGGACATGGCGAACCCGAACTGACATCCGGTCAGATCAGCTACTCGGTTGCAAAATCCACCTTGGAATCGAAGAATTACACGGTCAACACCCTCAACCTGCTCTCCACCAGCAAAGTTCCTGAGGATGCCCTCGCCATCATTATTGCAGGACCCATGAAGCCAGTCAGCAAGAGCGAAGTGGATTTGCTCAAGGCGTACGTCAACGCCGGCGGCTCACTCGTCATCCTCCAGGACCCGCTCCTCTCGACTGAGTTCGGTTCTTCACCGGATCCTCTCGGCGCTTATCTGGAATCAGACTGGGGAATTCGCCTGAACAATGATGTTGTCATCGATCTGGTGAATACCCAAAACCCATTCCAGGCTGTGTCTTCACAGGTCGGCGTTCATCCAATCACAAATAACCTGACCCAAAATTACATCGTCATCCTGCCGCAGGCGCGCAGTATTGGCATTGGCGAACCCAAGGATGGAATATCCGTAACCGAGCTGATCCTCACCACCGATCAATCATGGGGTGAGACGGAGCTGGTCGCAAACGAATCGCCTGACTTCAATGAAGGGATCGACACCCAGGGTCCCCTCATTCTCGCCGCGGCCGGTGAAAACGCAGCCACCAAGGGACGCGTAGTGGTGTTCGGAAATTCTGTCTTTGCCACCGACGAGATCTTCGATGCGTACGGCAATGGCAACATGTTCATCAACTCGGTGGATTGGGCCGCAGAGCAGGAAAACCTGATCAACATCACTCCGCGCACACCGACCACCCGCACCTTCAACCAACCGACCCAGATCCAGTACATCATCATCGTCATCATGGCTGTGTTGGTACTGCCGGGCATGGTCGTTTTCGCCGGTGTTTCCTCCTGGCTTGCTCGCCGAAAGAGAGGCTAGGTTCATGGCTGGTAAAACAACAAGCACAAAAGCAGGCGCAAAAAAGACAAAGCCCGCCGCGCGTAGAACTTCAGCAAAGAAGATCACTGCACCTGTGATGACGCGGGAAGAATCGCCTGCAAAAAAGCAGGGACCGGTCTTCCGCACTGGAACCTGGGTTGCCATTCTGATCCTCGCAGCCCTGATCGCTTTCGCGGTCTACCTGAACAAGCAAAAGGAATCTGCTCCGGCTGAAGAAACACCCACCGTAGAACCGGTCGCACTTTTCGCCGCCACAGAAGGAAGCCCCTCAAGCATTGAAGTCGCCCCGGCCGAAGGCGAAGCAGTCAAGATCGCACGTAATGCCGAAAATGCCTGGGCGATCGTCCTGCCGAACGAAGTTGAAGCCGACCAAGGGTTGTCTGAAGCGGCTGCTTCCCAGGTATCTGCCCTGCAAGTGATCAGCCCTGTGGAAGGCGAAGCCTCAATCTTCGGCTTGGAAAATCCCGCTTACACGATCACGGTCGAGTTCGCAACCGGGACCAAGCACACCCTCGAAATTGGAGATGCCACCCCCACCAACAGCGGATATTACGTCCGGCTCGACAACACCCGCATGCTGATCACCGACCTGAGCGGGATCGATGCCCTTTTGCAGTTACAGGCTTTCCCCCCGATCCTCGTCACGCCAGCACCTGAAGTGGCGCCAACACCGTAAATCGAATGTAATACAAACACATTGCAAAGCATCTGAAATGTGGATGGGTATTGATTTTGCCTAAAAAAAAGTGTATTCTGTTTTAGCATTGTGCTTGTAAATCTGTTGAAAGTTGGATGTATTAATGGATGTAGAGAAAATTTTGATAGTTGACGACGAAGAAGAATTTCCTGCCATAGCGCGGCTCATTGAACTGGGTCGCCAAAAATCATATGTAACCCTAGACGACATTCTGCACTTCTTCCCCGAAGCCGAGCAGGATGTAGAACAACTTGAAGAGGCATTCTCGGCTCTCCTGAGCGCCGGAATTCCTTTCATGGAAGACACGGTTACCCCAGAACCGACCGAAGACGAATTGGTGGCGGTCGAGGAAAGTGGAGAAGCCGAGCCCGAGCCCGATCTCTCGCTCGATGACTATCTCGCCAATATCGACACCGACGACACCATTGGTCTGTACCTGAAAGAGGTCAGCCGGGTACCGTTGTTGACCGCGGTTGAAGAAGTGCAGCTTGCCCAGCGCATCGAGCGCGGACGCACAGCCCGTGAAGAACTTGCACATGGAAATGTCTCGCCGAAACGGCGCCTTGAACTGCGTCAGGCGATCGAGGACGGCTGGGCTGGGCGCGAACACCTCATTACAGCCAACTCCCGCCTTGTGATCTCGGTCGCAAAGAAATACATGGGACGCGGCGTCCCCTTCCTGGACTTGATCCAGGAAGGCAATATCGGTCTGATCCGTGCCACCAAGAAGTTCGATTATCGCCGCGGGCACAAATTCTCCACTTATGCCACTTGGTGGATCCGTCAGGCTGTGACACGTGCCATCGCCGATCAAGGTCGAACGATCCGTGTTCCGGTGCACATGGGCGACCAGATCAATAAACTCCTGCGCGTCCAGCACCAATTGACGCAGCGTCTCGGTCGCGAACCCAGCGTGGACGAGTTGGCAGTAGCCCTGGATGTTCCTCCCAAAAAGGTGGAAAACATGATCCAGGTTGCTCGCCGCCCGCTTTCATTGGAAACCCCCACAGACGATGAGGAAGATTCGGTGCTCGGAGATTTCATCGAAGACGATGAAGCTCCCCCGCCGGATGAGACCGCGACCTACAATCTTCTGCGAGAACACCTCGGCGAAGTATTGAACGGTCTCCCTCCACGCGAAGTGCGCATCCTTCAATTGCGATACGGTCTGCTCGATGGGCAGGCATACACCCTCGAAGAAGTTGGGCGAAAAATGGGCGTAACCCGTGAGCGTGTCAGGCAGATCGAAGCTCAAGCCTTGAGCCGCCTGCGCCATCCGTCCATCCGCAGAAAATTGCGCGATTACCTAGGTGAATAAACCACAAAACAAGCGGCATGCAAAACAGCATGCCGCTTGTTTTGTATTACCGAAAATTCAAGTCGGATACGCCCATGAAAATCAACGCATCCAAATATTTGATGCCCCGCATTCAAGACATATTTTTTGTCACCCTGTTCATCATGGTCCTGCTACTCGGACCGACCATGCTAAACCTGGATGGAGACTTCCCCCGTCATCTATTGACCGGAAAATATATTCTAGAAAATAAAGAGGTGCCCACCACAGAGCTTTTTATTCATCCCTACCAAAACCGACACAGCACGTCCCACTCCTCCGAATGGCTTTCAGATCTATCCCTTTACCTAACCTACAAATATACTGGTTTGGCGGGCGTGGTGGCACTTTGCGCCTTGATTATCGCAGCCACATTTACCCTGCTTTACAACCATATTTCCCTCCAGCACTCCCTTCGACTGCCGACTTTTTTGATCGCGATCTGGGGCGCCGGCGCGACCTCATTGAATTGGGTGACTCGCCCGCATCTCGTATCCATGCTCCTATTAGCAGTGATCTTGATCTGGGCAGACGATTTGCGTCGTGGAAAGAAAGTTCCGCTTTGGCGATTTCCAGCGATCATGCTGCTGTGGAGCAATTTGCATGGAGAATTCATCGCGGGCATACTGGTTCTGATCGCATATGCGGTCGGTTGGGTGATTGACTATGCGCTAAATCAGGAAGCTCCCACCCCCGAATATGGAACAAAGATATGGTCGGCGCTGGCGTTATCTCTATTGGCAAGTTTGCTCAACCCAGGCGGCATTGGTCCCTGGGTGGGCGTGCTTGGGTTCGTGAATAACCAATACCTGATGTCTCGCATGCTGGAAGCCAACTCCCCCAACTTCCAGATTCCTGAGATGAAAGTGCTGCTGGGACTTCTTGCGATCTCCGTTTTCTTGCTGGCTATCAAAAAGGAAAAACTATCAGCCGGTCAGGGACTTACCTTGGCAGGATTCAGCGCAATGAGCTTAATGGCTACCCGCAACATCCATTTGTTCGGTGTGGTTGCCCCATTCATTCTCGCAGACACCTTTAGTGGACTGAGGAACCTCCCATTGCTGAATCGGCTGGAAAATACCCTGCAAAATATTGAAGGTCAACTCAAGGGAATTTTTTGGCCAGCCGTCGTCACTCTGTGTCTGAGCATTTTTGTCATTACCAATGGCATCACCCAAAAACTATATGCATTTTCCCCATCCATGTTTCCGATCGAAGCCGTGGAATGGTTGAAAGAGAATCCGCAAAAGGGAAAAATGTTCAACAACCTGGATTGGGGTGGATACCTAGCCCTGCAACTTTGGCCAGAGCAGCTGACCTTCATCGATAGCATGGCAGATGTCACCGGCGAGGTTACTCTACAATACGAGATCATCATTACAACTTCAGCAGGCTGGGAAAAGATCTTTTTCGAACAGCATAATATTGAGTGGATCATAGTCCCGCCGGATTCACCCCTGGTCAATGCGCTTAGGGATGAGCACCAATGGAAGATCGAATATGAAGATCAAACTGCCATCATTCTCAAAAAATAAGCCGCGAGCTCAATCCCCGTCAATAAATTCCGAAGATGCTCGCAGTTTCTTCCTGATCCTGACAGTTGTCTTCGGGCTCGCTGTACGCTTGTTCCCGGTGATCAAAGAAGACTTCCCGCTTGTAGATGGCGGCATGTTCTACTCCATGATCAATGACCTGCAAGCCTCAAACTTTTCCCTGCCGCTATTCACTTCCTACAATCATGCTCAGATCCCATTTGCGTATCCACCTCTCGCATTTTACCTCGCCGGTTTACTGGGTTCGGCATTCAAAATTTCAACATTGGCTTTACTCCGATGGCTGCCTGTAATCGTTACCACCCTGAACATCCCTTTGTTTTATTTTCTGTCAAGGAACTTCCTAAACTCTGAGCCGCTTGCCGCACTATCCACCCTCATCTTTGCATTGACCCCCAACTCATATTGGTGGAACATTGTCGGCGGCGGACTGACCCGCTCCCTCGGGACGCTCTTTTTTACAGCGACCATCCTTTGCGCACACCAGATGTTCCAGCGCAGGTCTACTAAATGGGTTGTGGGAACCATTATCAGCGGAGCGGGATGCGTTTTGAGTCATCCAGCCTGGGCGGCACAGGCTGTCATCACATCACTGTTATTGTTTTTATTCATTGGAAGAGACAAGCAGGGAATGAAGCTCTCTGCTATTGTTGCGCTCTGCATTTTCTGTATCACAGCCTTGTGGTGGCTGCCCGTCATCCAAAATCATGGGATCGGCACACTCCTCAACGCCGGGCAGGAAGCTCAACAGCGATGGATGTTTTGGACGGTATTCTTCGCGCTTTCGTTCACTGGAGAATACGCGCCTGTGATCGGGGTGCTTGGATTACTGGGTTTTTTCATCCACCTCGCGCGGAAGGAATTTCTGCTGGTGGCGTGGGTGCTAAGCTCCCTTATTTTTGACCCCAGGGGAGGTCTCCCTGTCTCGATCTTTCCATTCTCAATGATGGCCGCTGTGGCTCTAGCCGAAGGCATTGGCTCACAAATGAGCGGCTCAATAAATACATCCTCGTGGCTCGATGTATTGAGCGGGTGGAGTGGAAGGCTTTTTTGGGGATTCTTTATTTTGTTATTCACCTACAATGCTTTTCAGGTTTCGAACACACTTTCGTTTCAAAGACTAAACTCAGAAGAACGAAAGTCTATCGAATGGGTGAAAAAAAATATCGCCCCTGAAAGCCAGTTCCTCATCTTGGACCAACAAGGCAATCCTCTACTCTCCCCTTTGACCGAGTGGTTTCCTGCACTGTCAGAGCGGCGGAGCATTGCCACGATCCAGGGTACAGAATGGTTGAATGGCAGTGATCATTATGCAATGAAGATCTCTGCCATTCGAGAAGTACATGAATGTTTATATCAAGGCGTGGGTTGCCTGACCAGAACACAGGGTCAACTGGCAGACCGATACGATTATATTTTGCTATCTGGGGGCGAGTATTTTCCATTGCTGACCGAACTGAGCGCCAGCACTGATTTTTTACTCATTTACGAATCAGGGAATATCCATATATTTAAAAAGAACGAGTAAGCTTCTAGGCTGGTTCAAATTTTTTGAACTTGAGCCATCTCGAGCGGTGAAGCCAAAACTTCGCCAGCACTCCCAAAATCCCGAAACCATAAACGATGCTCCGCCATAGATTGATCGAAGAGGCTTCGGGAAAGTATCGAGTCTCGATCGGGGTTTCCTGAAAGGTCAGGTTGTTCATCATTCCCTGTGCAATGATCTCAGTGTCGAAGATAAAGTCATCGCTGTTCTCCATGAACCGGACAGTCTCGAGGTAGTGTCGGGAATACGCACGGAAACCAGAATGGATCTCTGTCAGGTAACGGCGAAAAACAATATTGGCAACTGCTGTCAACAACACATTGGCGATGTATTTCCACCAGGGCATCCCCCCTTCCAGTGGACGTCCACCCAGCATACGGGATCCAAAAACAGCATCAGCGTCGCCATTGACGATCGGTACGATCATTTGCGGGATCACCTTCGCGTCATACTGATGATCGGGGTGAAGCATAACGATCAAGTCCGCGCCAAGTTTTAGAGCCTGCGAGTAGCAGGTCTTTTGATTCCCGCCATAGCCCTTGTTCCGCTCGTGGACAAAGACGGTCAACCCGGCAGCCTTCGCCACTTCCACGGTATTATCTCGAGAAGCATCGTCTACGAGGATGACGTTTTTACGATATTCTTCTGGGATCTCATCAAGAGTGTTCTTCAAAGTTCTCGCGGCATTATAAGCCGGCAAAACAATGAATATATTTTTTCCTTTCGATGCACTCATGGCTTTCTAGCCTCCACTATGAATTGATAGCCAAGCAGGGTCGGGAATAAAAACGTGAGCCACGCAAAAAAGCCGTGCAGAATTCTGCCTGGGCTGGTTAGAAATATTGAAGAAACCAATTCCAACGGTATGGGGGTGACACGAATTGAGACTACATCCAGCCCGGCGTCCTTAACCATCTGGATCAGGGTCTTGCGTGTGAAAAATCGCAGGTGTGTGCGGTCTAATATCCCCCGGTCTGAATAATCAAATCGACCGAATAAAAGATTGAGCCGCACCCAAAAGTTGGCAATATTGGGAACCGAGATCACGAACAGGGCGCCTGAGGGCTGCAACCCTGTCAAGCGACGCAGAACGGAATCAGGTGCGGGTAAATGTTCGAGGATATCGCCCAAAACTACAGCCTGAAAACCATGCAGGAAGTCGTCACCTGCTTTTTCAATGGGGCGGACCACGATCTCTTTATAGAACGGAGAGGCAGCATCTGCCCATTCAGAATTTGCCTCCACACCGTAGAAGTCGAGCGAGTCTCTTCTGCTCATCCTCGCCAACATCCCGGTAGCGGTGCCCACATCCAATACTCTGGATCGGTCTGGTAGTTTTGCCAACATCGCAACAATTTGCGAATGGCTTGACCAACGGCTTGATTTATCGTGATAAGGTAAGTGAGATGTCATAGTTGATAATTTGCAAATAAGATGATACCGGGAATGTAATGAATGACCGAGATAACGATCAACCAAGTCAGCAGGCGTTTTGAGATCAGGGGGATGCCAAACGCCGTCAATATAAGCAGTGGGACCGTGAAGTCGAATGTGTAACGCGGACCATACTGCACCCACCCCGTCCCCATCAGCAGAAGGATTGGGACACTAGTGGCAACGATCGCAAGCGCCAACATCCAAAGACCTGGCTTTTTTCGCTCTCGATAAATACCCCGAAACACAAAAAAGAAAACCGGACTAAGCAGGAAGAGCGAACCTCCCATATATACATCCGTATCCAGTTTAATAATTGAAATGATGGGATAGTGAATATATTGATAATAAAAATTGATCGGGATGTAATAGGTGTTGAACGCTCCGTATTTTTGATAGTCTGATACAAAAAAAGGAGACATGCTGTGGTAAGCGATCCCCAAATCAAAAGGACTGCCGAAGCGGGATTGGTTATAAAGCAGGAACAAAACGCCCATAAGCAAAGGCGATAATAATGCAATCGCGATCTGAAAATATAATCGGGGGCGGTCATTCCAATTTTTAGAGAGTAAATAATAAGCCGGCCAGATACCGGTAAAGATGAGGTGATTTCGTGTGAGCATGGCGCACGCCATGAAGAATCCCACCGCAAGGAAAGCCTTTGTTTCCTCTATTTCGATCGCGCAAAGATACGCCAGAGCTACAAAAAGAAAGCCGAGCAACTGCGCCGTGAACCAAACCTTTCCAAAGAGTGCGAGAATTACTTGAACCGTTCCAAGTGCAAAGAATACCGTCAGCAAGTAGCGATACCCTGCATCCAGTTGCAACAATCCCTTACTGTCTATAGCGCGGAAGATCGCATATATGGCAGCAACATTAGCCGAAGCAATCACCACGTTGAAAAAAACATCGCTAAACCGCACACCAAACAACGCCACGAAAGGCATAAGCACGATTGCCGGCATGGGCGGCCAATAAAGGAAATACTTCCCGTCAAAAAAGGAGAGATCATGGAGGTTGGCTGGAAGAATGCGCAAGTTTAATTGTCCATGCAGAAAAGCATCTGCAAGATAATTGAAATAGGCAAATTGGCCAACTCGAAAGGGGGATCCACCCGAAAAGGAGAGGAGAAAATAAATAATAAATGCGGAGAAGAACCAGAAAAGAGGAGAATTCAGCAGGCGCGATCGATCTGTCGATTGTATGGTTGAAGTCATTATCCGAATTATACCTTTAAGGATTTGTGGTTTGAATTGCCCCAATAAATTTGTAAAGTGAAAGTTAACGAACTTTTGTATTCACCATCGACCATTGCTTCCATAAGAGGAAACCAAGGACGAGTGTGTTCATCAATAAAGCGATCGGAATCACCGCCTGCGGATCGGCTGAAAATAAAAAGGGTGAATACGAGAGCAGAGAAATCATCTGGTACACGATCGGCACGAACCATAGTTCGGGGGCAAAGAAAACCGCGACCAAAGAAAAAACATCTGCGGGATAAAAATATCGGTCATGCATTTTGGGGAGAAGATATGGGGTTAAGGCCAATGACAGTAAAGCAGAGGCAACTATCAGCTTGGGAGAGATCGCGTATTGTTTAATTCCATAATACAACACCCAGATAAGGAGCAATATCCCCGCAAGTGGAATTCCTGCCAGTAGGGACATCCGATACGCGCTTTGTGGAAGCAGGAAATACGGCGTGGCAGCATTCATGGATGCCTGAGTAAAAGTACCGCCTTGCGTAACATACGCCAGGGCGAGCGAAGAAAGTGACCTGCCTGCCAAAGCCGCGGGTAACATCATCAGAAAATAAACAAGCGGAATCAGCAAAAAATATTGCCAACGAATTTTCTGCTTGAAAAATAGAAGAGCAAGAAATGGAAGGAAAAAGACAGCCTGTGCTTTGATCGAAAAAGAAACTGAAAATGCAAGGATCGCACCTATTGGTTTTTCATTGAGTATGCAAAGGAGGGATAATAATAAGAAGCAGGTATAGAGCGCATCCACCTGACCCCAGAATGAGCCATTGATAACCACCGTAGGTAGCAACCAGACGAGGGCTGCCGCCAGCCACGTTTCAATTCCGCTTCCAAATTTTGTCTTTACAATTTGATAGACCAGCGACGCATTGAATAGATCAAAAATGATTGGGATGAGTTTGATCGCGGTCAGGCTTGGAATAAATGTACGAGTTAGTGTTGCCAGTGAAAGCAGGTACAGGTATGGCGGAGTGTAATTGGCAAACTCGTCGCCCATGGCATCCAAGATGCCATGGGCGACGATGTAGTCGTACCACTTCAGGTTGAAGACCTTCATATCGATCGTGTTGGCAGGCAGGAACAACACGCGCAGGATCAAACCAAAAACGAAGAGGAAGGCGATCAATGATGTGAGCAGCAACTTCCTCTTTGGATTCATTAATACCCTAGCAGACGCAGGTTTTACACAACAGCGTCGATCATGAGCGCCAGAAAGATGAAAGCCAGATACATGCTAGACCAGCGATACATCGTCCAGGCAACTTTATTGCCACCCACCGCAAAAACACGCCATGCGGCATAAAGTAAAAATGCACCAAGTACAAGTGCAGAGACTAGATAAATAGTACCTGCCAAATTGAAAGCCGGGAGTAAAAGTGTGACCGCGATCAACTCCACGGTGTAGATCAGAATATGCCGGCGTGTCTTCTCTTCTCCGTGCACAACTGGCATCATCGGCACTCCGGCGCGTTCATAATCCTTCATGCGGACAATGGCCAGAGCCCAAAAATGCGGGGGAGTCCACATAAAAACAATCGCAAAGAGTATCCATGCAGCGAGGCTGAGTTGACCGGTTGCCGCGGCCCATCCCACCATCGGAGGGATCGCCCCTGCCCCACCGCCAATGACGATGTTCTGCACGGTCGCTTTTTTCAACCAAACGCTATAGAAGAACACATAATAAAAAATTCCGGCTAAAGATAGCAAGGCGGCCAATAAGTTCACAAAACCGGCCATCACATAGTAACTGATGAGACACAACGCCAAGCCATAGGACAATCCCTCGGCCGCGGTAAGCCTGCCGTCAGCGAGCGGACGTTTGGCAGTGCGCTGCATATTTTTATCCAGCTCACGATCAATAAATTGATTCAATGCGCTCGAACCTGCCGCCGCGAACATGCCGCCAAGCAAGGTCCAGAAGGTCAGCGAAGCGGAAGGCCAAGCCTTCGTGCCTGCCACGAGTCCACTGTACGTGGTCACGAGCAGCAATGCAACAATCAACGGCTTAGACAGGATGAAGAAATCCTTCACTCGCTGCAAATAATTGAACTTCGGAACCTCGACCACATCCTGCGCAAGCACTCCGGAGGCAAAGACCAGCACACCAAGTGAGATCCACAAGGAGATTGCCGTCATAGTATGCAGCACGACCAAATGCAAAGGGTAACTTCGCGTTACTTCAATGGCGCCGATAAAAGCCTGCCCGAGGAACAAGACCCCGGTCACTGTCGTGAGCGGCAGCAGGATCTTTTGGTCACGCTGTTCGCGCCACGCTTTACGCCAGACCAATGCCATGAAGACAGAGGCAATGCCAACCAGGATCACATGCCCAAGCTTGATGTATCCCAATGTATTGGTCGGAACGCAGATCGGCCAGCCCACACAGTACGCCCACGCGCCTGTCACCGCCACAATTCTTCCCACAATTGTCAAAAACAAAACGCTTACGAACAGCATTAACACCAAACGTGCAAAGGAAGACTTGAGAGAATACTTCATATTATTCCTGTTTTCGTAAATAGAATGGATACCCAACGAACAGGATCACCGCAAATGTGAACCACTGCAAAGCATAACCGAAATGCGAACCTTCCGTCAATTCAATAATTGGCTGAAACGGAATGGGCGGGATGGTATCTGTAAGCTCCACGTCTGGCTGGATGAACACACCAAGGACAGGATAAGGAATCTGCCCGGACATTCGCTCCACATCCAGATTATTCCAAACGTCAAGTTTCGCGCCGTCCGCAAGCGACGGGTCTTCCACTCCGCCGAAAGCGGGTTTCGCCTGCCCAAGCCGAATCTGCCCTGTCACGGTCACCTGACCGGCTTGGTCAAATTCACGCCAATCTGAAGGTGAAGAGTCGCTCGCAGCGGGGACCCAGCCGCGGTTGACGAACACAGCTCCCCCGTCAAAAATGAGCGGGGTGATCAGGTGAAATCCATAAACCCCTTGGTGGTACTGATTCCGAAGCGCCACTTGATTCTCAAAATCGTATTCCCCACTGACCGTCACTGCGCGCCATTCCATTGAAGAAATATTTTCAGGCACGCCTGAATTCAGATCCAATGGCGGCTGAGCGCGCATGGAAACAACTTGAGCATTGAACGCGCGGCGTCCCTCAAGACGATCCAATTGCCAAATGCCAAGGCGAATGCACAACGCTGTCCCGAACAAAACAAGCAAAGTCGCAATGAACCACTTGCGCGAGATCATTTTCCGAAGCAGGGTCATTTACTTACCTTTTTCTTTTGGTCACCGATCAATCCGCTGTAGACCGCGAACATCATTCCCATTGGAAAGCCGGCGTAAAAAATTCCCGAAACTCGTGTGCGCCATGTCACCGGCTCTTGAATGTTGATGCCGAGATAACTGCCGGTTTGAAACGTGCATTCATACATCAAGTTTTCAGCCGTCTCAAGTTTCAAACTGGCAGAGGAACCGGCAGGAATCCACAACGGGCCAAGTTGATGGTTCTCGCTGTCGAGGTTTACAACTTTCAAGGTGTCGCCGACCACAAAGCGCATGTCCATGGGGATCTCAGGCGGAGACTTGCCTTCTTTTACCAATTCACTTGTACCCGCGGGAATCTCAAGCTCAATGGTCGTCGGTTCGCGATTTTCTTTTTTAAGTAGAAAGTAAGAGCCTTCTGTAGTGATGGCTGCCAAAACAAGCCCCAGGAGAAAAGACAATCCGATCCGCTTCCATGAATAATTCATGATTACTGCTCCAGCAACAATTTAATGTCGTGCGCAATATCTTTCACAGGAGTCTGGTAGGGAAAAGATAAACGAAGATTTCCTTGTTGATCCACGAGAAAAAGCAGCGCAGTGTGATTGATGATAACCCCAAAAGATGAGTCTGACTGAACTTCCTCCCGAACGATGGAGTAGTTTCTCCAAATAGGAGCCAACTCATTCATTGACCCGGACAAGCCAAGGAAGGAGGGATGAAAATGATTGACGTAGGTTTGCATTTTTTCCGATGTGTCGCGGTCCGGATCCACAGAAACAAAAACCACCTGAACGTTTTTGCCCAAATCACCAAGCTCATCCATGAGCATTTTCATCTCTGCAAGTGTGGTCGGGCAAACATCAGGGCAGGAAGTGTACCCAAAAAAGAGCAAAGCGATCTTTCCCTGCTGATCGCTGAGCTTAAACAGTTCACCATTTGCTTTTTTTAGAGTGATCTGCGGTGCAGTAGGAAAAGGTTCTTCATAACTGATCCCCCGGAATGGCTGAGCCTTGGCAAGCAAAAAAGATAACAAAGCGACGATCCCCAATAACACAAAGATGCCGCCTCCAATTTTGAACAGATTCTTATTCATAAAGCCTCAGTAAAAATATCCGCCGCCTGTGCGGCGGCGGATATTTTTTATTTATATTGCCGTGCCGATCAAATACAAGGCTGGGTAGAAGAATATCCAAACCAGGTCAACGAAGTGCCAGTACACAGCAGCCGCTTCAACACCCCAGTGCTTCTCCTGAGAGTAGACACCTTTACGGGCGTTGTTCCACACCACGGCAAGGAAGATCAAGCCAGTGAAAACGTGGAAGGCGTGCATGCCTGTCATCATGTAAAACACCGCGCCCACTGGACCGTCCGTGGGGTTGCCGAAGCTGGCGACCAACTTTTCGGCAGCTGCAAGACGCCATTCCACGAACACAACACCGATCAAGAAGCCCAAACCCAGCACAAAGGTGATCAGGGTGTTGGTCATAAATCCCTTGCGGTCTCCGTGCTTCATGGCGGTTTCGCCGCGATTCATAAAGAAGGAAGAGATCAGCAGAACAGCCGTTACGATCAAACCGAGAGTTTGATTCAGATGCGGGCGGGTCATGCCGAGCAGGTTGATACGGGTCACCAGCAAACCGGCGAACACAAATGCATCTGAAAGCAGGAAGAGCCACAACCCAATGCGGTCGCTTCCCATACGATACTCATACGAATGCGGGTCGAGATTGCTGTCGTCCTTGTTAAGCTGGTACACATGCATGTAGTAATACATCACCAGCGCTGCCTTGACGATCGCCACAACCACCAGAAGCGGAACAGCATTGAACGAAATGGCGATAAAGAATTCAAGCGCGGTCAGAACTGCAAGATAGACAAAAATCACAACGCCCTGACCAAGAGCGGAGGATTTATCCTGTGAATGAGACATTGATTTTCTCCTCGCCTTTATTTGTGGGCGCCTTTGGCAGGCTCAACGAATTTAACGAACTGCGAATCTTTCAAACCGTAATCATACGGCTCGCCAACAACTTCGAACGGCGTTTCGTAATTATGAGCGGGCATGGGCGAAGGAACCAGCCACTCGGGGGAGCGGGAATTCCAAAGATTGCCTTCAGCCTTTTCGCCGTTCTTGATGCTGTTGAAGAAGTTGTAGATGAAGATCACAACAGACAGACCGATGAGGAAGCCGGCGATGGTCATGACCAGGTGGTAGGTATCGATACCAAGACCTGGATCATAATCGGCGATACGGCGGCGCATACCGATCAAACCAACGCGCATCATGGCGAGGGTCAGAACGAGGAAGGACGGGGTCATCAGCCAGAAATGCAGTTTGCCAAGGGTTTCGTTCATGCGGCGACCGGTCGCTTTGGGGAACCAATAATACAACGCCGCAAAGAATGGAAATACGAATCCACCAAAGATGGTGTCGTGGAAGTGGCCCACGATAAAGTAAGTATCATGCAAATGCAGGTCGGTCGAGACCGTGGCGTTCGGAGGTCCAGAGAGACCGCCCATTAGGAATACCACAATGGCGCCAAGAACAAAGAGCATGGGAGTGGGCGTGGTGATCTTTCCATTCCAGATCGTCGCAACCCACGAGAAGAATTTCACACCGGTCGGGATAGCAACAAGCAAAGTGCTGTACATGAACGGCACACGCAGGTATTCGTTCATGCCGGATGTGAACATGTGATGCGCCCAAACGACAAAGCCCACCAATGCAATACCTAGTGAAGACATGGCGATCCAACGATAGCCGAACAACGGCTTGCGAACGAAAACAGGGAGCAATTCTGAAACAACACCCAAACCGGGAAGAATGAACACGTACACAGCCGGATGAGAGTAGAACCAGAAAAGGTGTTGGAAAAGAACGGGATTTCCGCCCTTATCGGGATCGAAGAAGCCCATTCCAAACAGACGTTGGAACATCACCAATTGGAAGGAAAGACCGATCAACTGGGTGGCGGTCAGGGAAATAATGGAAGTGGCAACCGCTGCCCAAACAAGAATGGGCATGCGCCAGGCAGACATCCCCTTGGCACGCATGCGAAGCACGGTCACAATGTTATTGAGCGCGCCCAAAATTGAAGACCATCCAGCCACAAATACGCCGAGGAAGAACATTTGCATGCCAAGCGGCGAATGGGCAGAAAGCGGAGGATAACCCGTCCAACCGGTGTCCACGCCGCCGAGGATAAGGCTCAAAACCAAAAGGACGGCAGCCGGAGGTGCGATCCAATAGGCAAAAGCGTTCATACGGGGGAACGCCATATCCTGTGCGCCGATCAACAACGGCACAACATAGTTGATGAAGCCGGCAGTACCCAACAGAATGGATACGATCATCACCATGCCATGCAGGGACATGAGAGAGTTATAAAGCTGCAAGCCGTTCTGCTCAAAGAGCTTGAACTCTTGAGTGAGGAATTGCAAGCCTGATGCAGCCAACTCGGCACGGAAGATCAAAGCGAAAAGCCCACCCAACGAGATCAAGACCAGAGCGGTCATGGTGTATTGGATGCCGATCACTTTGTGGTCCATCGAAACGTTGACGAACTTTTCCCAGCCGGCATAATGATCTTCATGATGTTCGGGAGTGTCGATACCTCGAGCCCACTTGATCCAGTCCGAGGTCACGCCGCTGCCGACCAAAAAGCTGATCACACCGACAAAGGCACCAAAGACCCAAGCCGGTTCAGTAAAGAAGAAGGGTTGAACGATGGTGCTCAAGCCCATAATGGCACGAATGCCGGTTACAAGTCCCGCCCCGACCAGCAAACCTACCGCCTGCCAGAACAGGCCGCGCGCAAGTGCTGATTTTACAAATTTTTTCATATTCGGCTCCTCCACCGTTTTATTTCAAAGACGCGATAAACGCAGTGATGTTTGCGATCTCTTCGTCAGACAACTCGTAGGGAGGCATGATCGTGGGCGAATATCCCTTGACTTCCTTCGCCTTCGGATCAAGGATCGATTCCTTGATGAAAGCTTCATCCGCCGTCACGACCGAACCGTCTGCAAGTTCAACCTGTGAACCGAACAATCCAAACCAGGTCGGAGCGCTTGGGAGCGGCGAGCTGGTGATCGAGTGACATCCCGTACAGCCATTGGCTGTAGCCAGTTGCTTGCCCAAACCTTCGGGGGTTTGGATCGCAGCCAAAGCCTGTTGTTCAGCCGCCCATGCGTCAAAGGTGACGACTTCGTCAACGATGACCAATGCTTCCATATAGGAGTGATTCGCACCGCACAATTCTGCGCAACGCACTTTATACTCCCCTACCAAATAAGGAGTGATGCGATATTCGGTCACGCGCCCGGGAACAATATCCTGCTTCACACGAAATTCAGGAACCCAAAACGAATGGATCACATCCTCTGATTTCATCTTCAGCAGAACCTGTCTGTTGTAAGGCAGGTGCAGTTTGTCGCTGACAACACCGTATTCAGGATATTCAAATGACCATGAGAACTGGCGAGCCGTCACATTGATGATCATCGCATTGGGGTCTACCTTGCGGGTCTCTCCTAATGAGAAGGCGCCCATATAAGCAAAAGCGACCACGATGATGAGGGGGAAGACCGTCCAAGCAACTTCAAGGTTGGTATGCCCTTCGATATGTTCGGCGTCGGTGTTATCTCCCGCCTTCTTGCGAAAAACTGCAAGGCTATACACCATGGGAACCATGATGAGGGAGAAAAAAAAGGAAATGGCAAGTAGTTGCCAATTCCACATCCAGTCAATGGGGATCGCCTGAGCGCTTGCCTGCACAGGCATCAACCCAATGTTATTGAGTCCCATGTATGTGAGAACGGTCAATAGTAATACCAACAGCCCCACTATCGTAAAGTGTCGCATACTCTCTCCTTTTAAGTTGAACTTCTTCTTGCCCATCCCAAAGAAACGGACGCATTCTACCAAACATCATTCGATTTGTCAGTATTTTTCGATGGGCTTGCACAATTCTGCACTTGCGATAAAACACACCAAACCGATAAAAGATGCCATATTCCAACTTTGGGCTGTGATCAAAAAAATTTGCGAATGATGCGAGCGCAGCTTGGTCCAAATAATTAGCAACAAGATTCTTTTTCGAGGTATTTCGTAATAATCTCCTCGTTTTCAAGGCTGGATTTTTTGCTAATGCAAATCTTGATGCAAACTACGGTGTTCAAGAGTACGCAGGAATGGAAGCAATAATATATTAGGGATTAATCCCGAAACTAAAAAACCATTCTAATTTAATCCTTATAAGGTAGTAATTCTCATACATCGAATTCAATCATTTGCTAAAATCGCAGGAAGTTAAAGTATCTTGGGAATAAATACCCTCTTTGTGGTCTTTGTGATAAAAGAGGATCATTCTTTATTTTCATCCGTCGTGCAAACGACACAACACTTTATATAGGAGCAGGAGAATGCACAGAAAAAGCCCAAGAAAGAGTCTCGCGATCGTTGTACTCGGGTTGATGGTTGTTATGGGCGTCGTGTTGGCAGGGTGCGCCGGAAGCCCAACGCTGCCGCCATTTGGCACCCCATTGCCCACTCAAACCCAGGTACCGCCGCCCGAAACAGGGGGGCAACAACCCTTCGACTCGGAAGTATTAACTTCCACCATTCCCGGTGATGCTGCGAAAGCGGTAGATCTGATCGGAGCATGGGTTGAGGCAGGTGTCCCGGAAACCGATCCTTTTGAATACACAGGTTTTGACGGCGGAACCTATAAGGGTAACTTTGAAGAGGATATCCTTCCGCTCTTCACGCAAAATGGGGTTTGGCATGAAGGAACCCAGGCATGCTCTGGCTGCCATTTCGGCAACACCGAAAACTCCTATCATGAGATGAACTTGACTACCTACGAAGGAATTCTCACCGGCGCAGATTCTCTCTCTGCTCCTCCCGGAGTTTCCATTCTCGGCGCCAGCGCTGTCGGTGAGACCGATTTCGATTGGGATCATTCCAAATTGCGCGGTCGCCTTCGCAACAATCGCATGCCCCCCGGCTGGATCTTTGACCTGACAGAAACCAATCGTGACGGTCTGTGCGTCGAAGTCAGCACGGATACCGGCGTGACCATCCTCACCAATCAATATGGATGCGATCTCAACGGCGTGGGTTTGGTAGCTGCCTGGGTCGAAGCTGGCGCTCCCGAAACCGACCCCTTCACCTACGGGGAAGCCGAACTCACCTTCGAACGGGATGTCC
>JAGNWT010000026.1 GCA_017985935.1 Anaerolineales bacterium
ATTGTGAAAACATTCCCAAATAAGACCGTTTTGGTTATAATAATTGTGAAATAAATCACATTAGAGGAACCATGAACACAACATCACTCCCCCACATTGTCATTATCGGCGCAGGGTTCGCAGGGCTTGAAACCGCACGCGGACTTGCAAAAGCGCGCGTGCGCATCACGCTCATTGATAAGAATAACCATCATCTCTTTCAACCGTTGTTGTATCAGGTTGCGGCGGCGGGCTTGCTGCCTTCGCAGATCGCGCAGCCTGTGCGCACGATCTTTCGCAGGCAGAAAAATCTCAACTTCCAAATGGGCGAAGTGACACAGATCAACTTTGAAGAAAAGTATGTCAAGCTCAACGGCTCGGTCATTGCGTATGATTATCTCGTCATCGCGGTCGGCGGGCGCACGAACTTCTTCGGCTTCGACGCCATTGAGAAGCACGGCTTCCAACTCAAGGACCTTGAGACCGCGGTCAACACGCGCAACCATTTGCTGCGTATGTTCGAGAACGCCAGCCGTGAAGCCGACCCCGAAAAGCGTAAAGCAATGCTGACCTTCGTCATCGTCGGCGGCGGCGCGACGGGCGTGGAAACGGCGGGCATGCTTGCCGAGTTGGTCGAGCATGTGATGGTGAAAGATTATCCGCGATTGAATCTCGACGAGGCGCGTGTCATCATGCTCGAAGCCAGCCCGCATCTCATCGGCTCTTATCCCGATGAACTCCGCAAAGCCACGCTGAAACTTTTGCAGGGCAAGAATGTGGATATTCGACTCAACACCAAACTGCAAGATTACAACGGGCAGCGCGTGACTCTGGGCGATGGCAGCAGCATCGAAACGCGGACACTGATCTGGACTGCGGGAATCAAAGCCGCCGAGATCGTGGATTCGATCCACGTGGAAAAAGCCAGCGGAGGAAGAGCGCGCGTCACCCCGACCTTGCAGCTGCCTCTGTTTCCTGAAGCATTTCTTGTCGGTGACGCAGCCTTCGTCCCCGACGAAACAGGGACTCCCCTGCCGATGGTCTCCACCGTCGCCATTCAGCAGGGACAATACGCCGCCAAAAGCATTTTGAATTTGATGAATGGTCGCACGCTCAAGCCCTTCCACTACAACGACCCTGGTCTGCTAGCAACGGTGGGACGCAATGCCGCCGTGGCGCGCATTTGGGGAATCTCCTTCAGCGGGTTCATCGCCTGGGTGATCTGGGTCTTCCTGCACATTTACCGCATCATCGGTTTCAGGAACAGGTTATTGGTGATGTTCAATTGGGCGTGGGATTATTTCTTTTACGACAATCAAGCGAGGTTGATCACGAGGGATTAAAAAATCTTTCCTCTTTCTGGAGGGGAAGAAAGAGGAAAGAAGAAAGAAGTTTGATCCACGGTTGGCTATTCCAACTCTCGATACACAACCCACTGCCCTTTACGGTCGTCCACAGATTTCATGGCACGATCGTAGTAGATATCGAAGATCTGATTCGAATCCACCCGCACGCGGAAGTAGAACCTGCCCACGTTCAACGATCCGCGGGTGGAGGCGGTTGCGGCGTGAGCGGGCTGCATGTTCCTCGCCATTTTTCCTTTGCGGGTGAAGTCACTCCACTCGGCAAGGGATTCGGTGACACGGTAGGTTTTGCCGTTCCAGACGAATCCGCTTGGGCAGGTGGGTGATTTCTCCAGCATGGGTGGCTCATCAAAAATGATTTCGATGGACTCATCGTAGAAGTGGATGGGGGTCAGTTCGGGCATGGCTTTTTCTTTTGCGGACTAAAATCCGCGCTCCGAAATTTAGAGTGTTCTTGTGGCGCCGCCATCCACATCGAGAATTGATCCGTGAATGTAGGCGGCTTGGGGAGAGGCGAGAAAGGCAACGGCGCGAGCGATCTCTTCGGGTTCGCCGAAACGGGCAATGCCCATGTTCTTTGCCATTTGCGTAAACGCTTCTTCGTAGGAAAGGTTTTTCTCTTTCGCAAAAGTATTCACGCGGGTTTGCAAGCGCTCGGTGGCGATCGAGCCTGGATTAATTGCATTGACTCGCACACCGTCTTTGATGCCGCGATCAGCGAGGACTTTGGTGAGGTTCATCAGCGCGGCATTGACCGTGCCGCCAATGGCGAACTCAGCGGAACCCGTCCGCCCGCCAATGCCGATGATGTTGACAATGCTGCCTTTGCTTTGCATGAGACTCGTCCACGCGGCGCGGGAGAGGCGCATGGCGCCATAGAACTTGAGGGCGAATCCGTCTGTCCACTCGTCGTCGGTGAGTTGCAGGAAGTCACCGCGTTTGGTGGCGCCTGCGTTGTTGACGAGGATGTCGACCCCGCCGAATTTTTGGAGAGTCGCATCCACGATGCGGGAAGCAGAATCGGGGAGGCGAAGGTCAATGGACAGAGGCAGGTTTTCGGTTGGGAGAGATGCGGAAAATTCATCCAGCGGAGAACGTGCCACCAGAGTCAGCTTCACCCCTTCGGCAGATAATGTCTGGGCGATGGATTTTCCAATTCCACGGCTTGCGCCTGTGATGATGGCGATCTTGTTTTTCAAATCAAGTTCCATTTCAACCTCATTTTTAATCTACGAAGCCGCGTCCTTTTCTCCAGGAAAAGAAGGCGATCGCATTCACGATCAGCGCGGTAAAACACATCGCCGGAATCAAAATGACCGGCATCAACCAACGCTCGCTCCACTTGTCGATCTGCGCGGTGGATGGCTCATCCTTGTCGTAGCGGACCGCGACCCGGTCACCGATCTCATATTGCGGAGGGTTGGAGGAAATATTGTTCTCAAAGGTATAACTCTGCCCGTCAACCTGGAATTCGATAACTGGCGAGTAGGTGGTATTGCCGTCCGTTCTGGATTCGTTCATTTGGACGACAATGCCCTCGGTGACCGCGCCGTTGGTTTCGAGACGGTAGGCGGTGAATGCGGCGTACACACCCCAGCCAAAGAAACCCAGAAACAAAAGATTCGAAACAAGCATGATGCATCCCTGACGCAGCCAGTAAGCGGTGGACAATCCCTTTTCAACTGTGTTCAACATTTTTCACCTCTAAAGTTAATTTTTATCCGCGTGTGGCGATGACTGCCACCTGCGGCTTGGCAACACGGAAGTAATCCTCCATCTTCATAAAGATGGAACGTTCAAGACTGCCTGCGTTGAAAACGACTTCATCATTTTCTTTTATCTTTGGGTCAGCCAACAGGATGAGCTGCTCGTTGAATGAGAATGGCGGAATGGAGCCGACGACGCAGCCTGTCAGCGCTTCAGCTTTTTCACGCGGAGCCATGGCAACACTATCGGCATTGAAATGCGCTTTGATGCCGTTGAAATCCACGCGGCAGTCACCGGGGACATTTGCAAGCGCGTAGAGGTTTTCCTTTTTGCTCATGCGGATCTGCACGACCATGGATTTGATGGCTTGCTCCAGTTTGTTGCCGCGGATCTGGGCGATGAGTTCGGTGCGTCCTTCGGCGATATGCTCCATGACTCGGTAAGGGACTTGATTTGAGTCAAGAAAAGCTTTGAGTTGTTCGTGAATGGGAGTGGTCATGGATGCTATCTACTTAATTGCATACACCGCGTATCCGCGGGCGGGAGCAAAGAACTGTCCACGACCATCGGCGGTGGTGGATTGGTCAATCGGGCGGGACATGTCTTTTTTGCCCCACCATGCCACGGGTTGGAAAGACGCGTTGTGCCATTTGGTATTGACCCACTGTCCGCGCCAGTCATCACCGCGATTGTTGAGGACGTAGATCAAGCCGGGCTGATCCCCAAATCCGCCGCGCTGCATGATGTAGAGATCATCTGAAAGATACAGCACAGAAGTATCTCCGCCCGCATATTTTTCGTGCGCGGTCACCAACGCCGCGATACCGTTGGGACTGCCTTCGAGCGCGAGGTTGAAATTATAGTAATCCTTCCAGAACACGCACGGATATCCTTCATGGGTCATGATGTAGGAATACGCCAGCAATTTGTCGTTGGTGATGGGGCGTCCTTCATCCCGCAGGTCATGATTCTCCACGAAGGTGACGGTGCTTTGTGGCTGTGCCTTTAAGATCGAATCACCGTGGACAAGATCCTTCAAACTAAAGCCGTACGAGTCGCACAATCCTTTGAGCAGTTCACGCAGGGGAAAGTCGAACGCGTCCACAGGGTTTGAGTTGGAGAAGTTCGCATTGTTCACCCAGTTGAGCGTGTTGGTCGCCGAGTCCCAATATTCTGCCACGCCATACGGGACAAGCGGTTTACCGTTGCGCATGTAACGATATTCCTGAATGGCAGTGATGGTGTTCGCGCCGTAGCCTTTCACAAAGTCGTAGCGAAAACCATCGAAGCCCACTTCCTCGATCAGCCAGCGCATGAGGGTCATGATCTCCGCGTACACAAAAGGGTTGCGGTGCGAGAGATCGGGCATATCGCCAAAGGTCATCTCATCCCACGACTCATACATGCTTGGGTGGAAGCATTCCCAATTGCGTGGGAACTTTCCGCTCCTGGGCTGGAACAGGGTCCAGCGCGGCTGCCCGGTGATGGGATGCACTTCCTGCGAATCCGCTCCGCTGTTGTGGTTGATGACAATATCCGCGATCAGACTCAGCCCGTGACTGTGCGCGCTTTCAATAAGAGACTCCAATTCCCGGCGGGCGCCAAACCAGGTCGGGATAGTGCCCTTCTGGTCGAACTCGCCGAGGTCGTAGTAATCGTATGGGTCGTAGCCCATGGAAGGTCCAGAGAGATTCGCCGCCTTGTGAATGGGTGGCAGCCACAAGGAAGTGAATCCCACCTTTGCCAGCGCCGGGACCTTCTCGTGAATGTAGTTCCACCATTGAAATTCTTTATTATCTTCACGGGGACAATCCCAGTGAAAGGTCTGCATCATCACACCCATACGTTGCTGCTCCTTAATTAAGTTGAATAAATTCTAATCGGGAATTGTAAAACATCCATCGACCGCATGTCCTACTCCCAGCGAGCGCTGAAGCAGTCATGAACGAATCCAAAAGTAACCAACTCAGGAATCGTACTGACTGATATCCAGCTTTTCATTGGAGAGGAAATAGGTCTGCGCGGGAAGTAGAATGTGAACCCGCTTCCCGGTGGCATAGACCGTGGTGCAACGCCAGCGCGGAAGGCGTTTAATGAGCGCAGAGTCGTAAAGCATGATGGATCGATTGGTGATGCTTTCGATCACCGTCCAATGGTCGTGATACCCTTCCAAGCCCAGAATGATCGACCGCCCGGGTGTGCCGTCCAAAAAAAATTGCATCGAACGCCAGAAGGTGGTCAGGTCGGGGTTGGGTACGCCACGCCATGGAAGCGAGACATTCGCAATGCGCTTCTTGCCAACCACTTTTTTCAAGATCACCAACATCTCAGGATGCATGATGCCGCCGATCAGAAACTTGGTCAACAAGCCGCGGCGTGAAAGATAATGGATCAGGTCATCGAATAATTGCTGGGTCTCTTCGTTGGAAGAATGATTGATGTAACGTTCGGCATTCACAATGCTGTACAAACCGCACAACGAATCCAGACCGCCTTGCTGAAATGGGGGAAAACCCGTGCCCGGTCTCGTATATCTTGTCATGGTCACTCCATTCGCCAGAACAAAACACATGAAAGCAGGGATAACACCGCGCCGAAAAAGAACGGAGCCGATGCGCCGAAGCCCGCCCAGGAGCCAAGTCCCTGCCAGAGCAAGCCAGCCATCAGCGAAGCGGGCAGCGCTGTAATACCGATCGCCGCATTGAACAAACCGTAGGCGGTTCCGCGCTGCGCCTCAGGCACCAGGTCAGCCACCAGCGCCTTGGTCACGCCTTCGGTCGCCGCGTAATAAACTCCGTACAAGCCGAACAAAATCCAGATCTGCCAGCCCGCGCCCGCCAGCGCAAATCCCAAATACACCAGCGCATACGCCAGCCACCCGCCAATGATCAACTTTCTGCGTCCCACCTTGTCTGAAAGCGAACCGAGCGGGCTGGAAAGAAAAGTATAGATCGCAGTAAAGGTCATCAACATGAACATGGTTTGCAGCACGCTTAGCCCGCGCTCCTGCGCGCGCAATATGATGAAAGAGTCGGAGGAATTTCCCAGCGTGAAGAGGATCATGATCATCAGGAATTTCTTGAAGCGCGGATTCATCCCTTCGAAAGACAAGCGCATCGCACCTGACTTTTTGCCTGCTCCGCCCAAGTCGGTTGCGCCCACGCCCAGAACGATCACCGCCAAAACCGCGGGGACAACGCTCGCCAGCACAGCGATCCGAAATGTATGTGCAGATAACAGGTCCGCGTTGGTTTGGGTCATCCAGATGATGAACGCCGCGATGGCAATGCCAAGGAACGCCCCTGCGGTGTCACCCGCGCGATGCAAGCCAAAGGCGAATCCGCGGTTGGTTTCGTCCGTGCTGGAAGCGACCAGCGCATCACGCGGCGCGGTGCGGATGCCCTTTCCCACCCGGTCTGCAAAACGAATGCCAAAGACCCAGCCCCATGAACTTGCGAAATACAAAAACGGCTTCGCAAAAGTGGAAATGCCATACCCCAGCACCGCCAGCCACTTGCGTTTGCCGATCTTGTCTGAAAGCGCGCCCGAATAAATTTTGAGCAGGCTGGCGGTGGTCTCTGCCACGCCGTCGATCAACCCGATGAACGCCATCCGCACCCCAAGCACATTGGAGAGGAACAGCGGAATGAGATACACAAGCATCTCCGAAGAAACATCCGTCAGAAAGGATGTGGCGGTAACGACCCAAATGTTTGGATGCAACTTACGGAGTTTATTCATCGTTCAGCCTTGTCTTTAATCTTTCTTTCCAAAATACCCGAAAGCGATCAACACCGCAGACATCAACGCGATCGCCGCGCTGATCTGCAGCAACTCAACCGCATTTTTGAACGAGATCAACTTCTCTAAAAATTTCACGCCCATGACCAGCACGATCATGCTGCTCAGTTTGGTCTTCAATTCATAAAGGTTGTGCGCCAGCATCCACTCAGGCAGGTCAAGCTTGTCCACGAACAGTTCGTACAAACTGACGGCAAAGATCAAGACAGCCGTCGCGATCAGAAAACTATCCACGGTCTTGATGAACTCCACCGTCACAGCAGAGTCGATGCCCATGGAAGTGAAAACCAGCATGATGGTCTTGACCGATTGCAAAAGTCCGCCCGCGAAGGCTGCGACCGCCGCAACCAGCAAAGAGAATACACCGATCAGCGCAAGATATTTTGACTTCTCCAAAATAAATTTCATTTCGATTCTCCTAAACAGTGTCTATGAAGCAAAATGTTGCAGGCAAGGATATTTGCTCTGCAACATTTTATTTGGAAATCACGCAAATCATTTTTTACCTGAGAAGAACAGCGACAAACAAAAATTTTCCATCTGTTTTATCTCTACCCATCTCCATTCATCATGACCTAAGCAATTTATTCTTCGCCGCCGTGCATCTGGCGATAGAGCGCCCGCAGGTTGCGCCGGTGCAATGTCTCAGCCAGACCGCCAAGGTGTACCCGGCTCTTGCCGCATTCCTCGATCGTGATCGCATCGAGATACTCATCCAGATTCTTGCGCTTGCCCGCAGACTTGACCGCCTTTTTGATATTGGTCAGGTAATTCAGGTTTTCCTTCACCGCCGCATCGATCTCGCCGCGCAGGATGATATCGCCGTGTCCTTGAATGATATTCTCCAAGCCGAGCCGCCCGATCTTCTTGACCGAAGCCAGCATATCGTCCACGTCACCATCCACGATATAAGGCAGAGACATGAAGGCATCGCCTGCGAAGAGCACACGGTCCTCCTCCACCAGCACCGAGATCCCATCATTGCTGTGACCGAAGGCGGGCGAGAAAACAAGATTCTTTTTGCCGACCCGCATGGTCAACTCACCTGAAGAGAAGGTCAGATGCGGAGGGATGATCTTGACCTGCCGCAGGTTGGGGTTCTGCTTGCGGGCAGATTCCAACGAAGGGATGCCGTACTCGATCAACATCTCGCGGCACTTCGAGTGCCCGATCACAGTTGCGCCGTGAAAGAAGCAATTGCCCCAGGTATGGTCGGCGTGATAATGGGTATTGATCACATACCGCACCTGCACACCAAGTTCATGCTCAATGAACTCGCGCATGGCAAGCGTTTCTTCTGGCAAAGCCAGTGTGTCGATCACAACTGCCCACTGCGGGCCGACGATCACCCCCGCAGTCACCTGGGCATAAACTTCACTTTGGAACCAATAGACGTTTTCAGATACTCGCTCGCGATGCATAATCCAACCTTTTGCATAAAATGAAATGCACTATGTTAATAGCACAGTTTATGCGAAATTTCAAGTTGACTAGTCAACTTGTCAAATATGATAATAAATAGCCTATTTGGCATGCTTGATTCGACATCTTATAAGTGATAAACTTTGTTCGATGCCCGCAGATATCCTTGTTGTCACACCTTCCACTCCCTTAGGAGAAACAATTCGTCAGACATTGGAAGAGACGAAACTGTACCGCATCCATATTGTCAACAACAAGGCGTCCGCTGTAGTCCGCGCAAACGAAGTCGGTATCCCCCTCGCCATGTTCGATCTAACACTTGGTGAAGAGTGGGTACAAGAGATCGCTTCCGCCCTTCGCACCGTCCGTCCGGGCATTAACATCGTCATCCTGTGCGATGAAGGTGTTACACCTCCTCTATTTGATGGTTTGCGTCCGTGGATCCTTGTCCGCAAACCTTTTAGGATGGCCGATTTTATGGATGCCATAACCCAACCGCAGCCCAACCCCGTTCAAACTCCGCAGCCTCAACCGAACACGGTCACTGCCCTGCCGTGGCTAAGTGATGTGACCAAGGCCGCGCAGCACCTTACCCGTTTAACTTTAGAATCTTCAGCGCAAGCCGCATTGATCACCCGCAAGAGCGATCTGTGGGCATACGCCGGCGGACTCTCCAACAGCGCAGCAAAAGAAGTGGCTCAAACTGTCACCCGCAATTGGGACGGACAAAAAGGCTCAGACCTGCTGCGCTTCATTCGGTTGGAAAGTACAAAAGCCGAACACATGCTGTATGCCACACGCCTCTCTTCTGAAACTGTGCTTGCGCTGGTGTTCGATGCAGAGACTCCCTTTAGCACGATCCGCAGCCAGGCCAGTCAATTGGTGACAGACCTAGGCAGCGACAAGTTGGATGCGCAAAAACCCGCCAAGCCTTCGAAGCCTTCCGTTGAACCTGCGGCAGCCGACGAGCGGAACGACAGCGGCATGGAAAATATCCCGGCCATCTCCAGCATCCTCACGAACGTACCTCCGCCCAACCCTGAGCCTGCAACCACCCGCGATTTCAACCTGCCGCGCAGACAGAATTTTGACCCGAACGAAACCCGTGTTTCAGAATCACTATCCAACGCAGCGGTCTTCAGTCGTGAGGCATCGCCCTCCGTCCGGCAGAATCCGCCTGTAACGACCGGGCAGGCTCAAGGTCAGGCTGCGAGCGCAAAAGTCCAAAATGTATTTGAGAACCTCGAAGTGACCGCGCCTTCGCGCCCGACGCCTCGTCCACAAACACCGATCGAAAGACCCGCCCCTGGCGAAACAGACGTGACCCGCGAAACACCCAAGCAGCGACCACAGACTCCCATTGAGCGCCCCGCGCCCGGTGAAACGGATGTGACCCGCGCAGGTCCCACCACCGAAGCCGCCCGCAAGTTGGTTGTGGAGCCAACCACTGCCGGGCTTTATCACCTGACCTATGCTTGCCTGCTCGTGCCGCGCTTCGCATCCCATTACATCACCGGCGATCTTTCCGATCAATTGAGCGATTGGCTGCCCAACATTTGCATTGCATTCGGTTGGCGGTTGGAATATCTTTCGGTGCGCCCCGAGTATTTGCAATGGGTCGTGAACGTTCAGCCCAACACCTCACCCGGCTATCTCATGCGCATTATGCGCCAGCAAACCTCCGAAAAGATCTTCATGGATTTCACCCGCTTGAAGAAGGAAAATCCATCAGGCGATTTCTGGGCGCCGGGTTATTTGATCATGGGCGGAACCCAACCCCATCCTCCGCAACTGGTGCGTGACTACATTCGTCAGACCCGCCAGAGGCAGGGACAAGAGACGCCGCTCAGCCCTGAGGCACGCAATTCACGAATATAAGAAGAACAAACGAGCGCAGAGTATAATCAACTCTGCGCTTTATTTTTTTAATGCCCCGAAAATTCATAACGAGATAATCCCATGCCCCCTACACTTTACTTAATTGACGGACACGCCCTTGCCTACCGCATGTATTTTGCATTGACCGCAGGCGCAAGCAGCCAACGCTGGGTCACTTCAAAAGGCGAGCCCACCGCCGGCGTTTATGGTTTCGCGCGCGAGTTGGTGCGCATCATCGAACAGGAAAGACCCGAGTACCTGGCCGTGGCTTTCGATGTAGGCAAGACATTCCGTGACGAGATCTTCACCGAGTACAAAGGCACTCGCGAAAAAATGCCCGATGACCTGCGCCCGCAATTCGACCGCATCCGCCAGATGGTGGATGCCTTCAATATCCCGCGGCTCGAAGTGGACGGATTCGAAGCCGATGATGTACTCGGCACAGTAGCGCGCCTGGCCGTTGAGCAAGGATTGGGCGTGAAGATCATCACCGGAGACAGAGACCTGCTGCAGCTTGTCAACGAGCGCACGGCTGTCTATCTCGCAGGTGACGACCAGACCTACATCACCGATGCGGATGTCATCAAAAAATTGGGGGTGCGGCCCGACCAGGTGGTGGACTACAAAGCCATTGTCGGCGATACGTCTGACAATATTCCCGGCGTAAAAGGCGTGGGAGAAAAGACCGCCATTTCACTGCTTGAAAAATTTGGCACGCTTGATGGAGTCTACGCCAACCTCGACCAGGTCGAAAACCGCTGGAAGGGAAAGCTCGAAGCAAGCAAAGAGTCCGCTTACATGAGCTACGATCTGGCACGCATCCGCACGAATGTGGATATCAAGCTGGATATTGAACACGCCCGCATCACAGCCTTCGACCCGACCGCCCTTGAGGATTTTTTCAAGGAGATGGAATTTCGCACTTTATTAAGCAAAGTCCCTGCCATCAGCAGCGGTCAATCCTTGCCAACGGCTGCCCCTGTTTCAACAAGCCCTGTCCGACCCGTAAAGACCAAGAGCGGACAGTTCTCCATGTTCGTCAACGAACCCCAGGTGATCGCCGCCGCGCCGACATCAAACATTGAAACGATCATTGTGGATGACGAAGAAAAATTAAGTGACCTTGTCAAAAAGCTGGGGAAAGCCGGTGTGATCTCTTTTGATACAGAGACCACCTCCACCGAAGAAATGCAAGCCGAGATCGTTGGCATTTCTCTCGCCGTTCAGGAAGGTCAGGGATACTACCTCCCCATCGGTCATGCTTCAGGCAACAACCTGCCGCTCAAAAAAGTGATCGCAGCGCTGACGCCATCCATGACCAACCCGAAGATCGGCAAGGTGGCACATAATGCCAAATATGATTACATCGTTCTGGCACGGCATGGATTGGTCGTCACGCCGCTGACCTTTGATTCCATGCTGGCAGAATTCATTATTGATCCATCTTCCCGCAGCCTCGGTCTGAAGAATCTTGTGCTTGCGCGCCTCGGCGAAGAGATGACCCACATCGAGGAACTGATCGGCAAAGGCAAGAATCAACTGAGCATGGCAGATGTTGCGATCGAGTCTGTCGCGCCGTACGCCGTGGCTGACGCCGAGACCGTCCTGCGCCTCATGCCCATTCTGCAAAAAGACCTTGAACGGTTGAATGGCACCCGGCTTTTAGCTGAGATCGAGATGCCGCTGGTTACCGTGTTGGCAGGCATGGAAATGCTGGGGATCATGATCGACCTGCCTTTCTTCCAGTCGATGTCGGATGAACTTGCGAGGCGCATGGCAGAGATCGAAAGACGGGTATTTGAATCGGTTGGCAAGCCATTTAACCTCAACTCCACCCAGCAGTTATCAGATGTGTTGTTCACTCATCTTCGTCTTGAACCGCCAGACAAGGGGAAGAAAACCGCGAGCGGGCATTACTCCACATCTGCCGATGTGCTCGAAAATCTACGCGGCAAGCACCCGGTGGTGGATATGATCCTCGAAAATCGCGAACTCTCAAAACTAAAATCCACTTATGTAGATGCCCTGCCCGCGGCGGTGGTCAAACACACCGGTCGCGTGCACACCTCCTACGGACAGACCGGTGCAGTCACAGGACGCATCTCGTCCTCGAACCCCAACCTGCAGAACATCCCCATCCGCACCGAAGAAGGACGCCGGGTGCGGAATGGCTTCATCGCAGAGAAGGGCAGCGTCCTGCTCTCGGTGGATTACTCACAGATCGAATTGCGTATCGTGGCGCACATGGCCAATGACGAAGCCATGCTCGCGGCGTTCAGGGCCGGAGAGGATATTCACGCCACGACCGCGGCGGCAGTCTATGGCATTGAGCTTGAAGCGGTCACCAAGGATATGCGCCGCCATGCCAAGGCGATCAACTTCGGGCTGATCTACGGAATGTCTGCTTTTGGTCTGGCGCGCTCCACCGAGCTGACCCTGGCCGAAGCGGAAGAATTCGTAAAGACCTATTTCAAGAAGTTCCCCGGCGTAAAAAAATATCTGGACGAAACCCGCCAGCGTGCCGCGCAACAAGGGTATGTCGAAACGCTGCTTCGCCGCCGCAGGTACTTCCCCGCCCTGCAGGGCAAGGTCAACCCGCAAATGAAGAACCGCGAAGAACGCGAAGCCATCAACGCGCCCATTCAAGGTACCGCGGCAGACATCATGAAGATCGCCATGTTGAAGATCCCCTCCGCGCTCATCGCCGCGGGGCTGAAATCTAAAATGTTGCTGCAGGTACATGATGAACTTGTATTGGAATGTCCCAAAGGCGAGTTGGAAAAGACCGCCCAGATCGTTCAAGAGACCATGGCGAATGCCTACCCCTTGAGCATCCCGCTCTCCACCGAAGCCCGCGCGGGTCGAAGTTGGGGCGAAATGAAGGTATTGGAGTAATTTCAAAAAATCACACATTCGAGCTATTCGTGTGAGAACGTGGCAAGGTTATAATTGTATTGAAATAACGGGTCAAATCCTTTTTGCCAGTAGAATTGGGAACATATGTCCGGACGAGAAGATATCTTCCAAAAAGCAATGAACGACGGCCATTCAGCCGCCTGGGATCAGGAATGGGATAAAGCTGCTGTAGCCTATCGCAGCGCCTTGCAGGAATTTCCCGATCATCCCAAGGCGCTCAACAGCCTTGGACTCGCGCTTTACCAAATTGGCAATATCGACGAAGCCCTGCGCATGTACCTGCATGTCTCCCGGCTTTCCCCCGATGACCCGATCCCCGTGGAAAAAGTAGCCCAGCTCTCCGAACGCGTAGGTGACTTGAAGACCGCAATGGACGCCGCCATGCGCGCCGGCGACCTCTTCATCAAACAACGCGATACAGAAAAAGCCCTCGAGAACTGGGTGCGCGTCACAAACCTGAACCCCGAACACGCCATCGCCCACTCACGCCTCGCGCAGGTCCATGAAAGACTTGGGCACATGCAGCAAGCTGTCACAGAATACCTGGCCATCGCCAGCATTATTCAACGCGCTGGCAACGCTGAAAAAACCAAGGAAATGGTGGACAAGGCTCAATCGCTTTTGCCCAACAGCACAGAAGTAAAACAGGCTCAAACCCTGCTCAATACCGGGCAACTCCTTCCCAAACCGATCCGTGGCAAGGGAGGTACCGGACCGATCCGCATGGCGCAGATCAAACAACTGCAGCAGCCCGAAACTGCTCAACCCGCATCGGGGCTGGACCCTGTAGCTGAAGCGCGCCAAAAAGCATTGACCCAACTGGCAGAGCTGCTCTTCGAATTCTCCGACGAAAGCCCAAGCGCCCAGGAAAGACGCGGACTTTCCGCCATCATGAAAGGCACCGGCGGACTCTCCCTCCAGCAATCTGAACAAACCAAGACCATCCTTCACTTGGGTCTCGCCATTGACGCACAGACCAAAGGCAACGAAGCGCAAGCCGCCGAAGAAATGGAACATGCCATCGAAGCAGGTTTCAAGCACCCCTCCATTTACTTTACGCTTGGACTGTTACGCTTCAAAGCCGAACGATTGGAAAGCTCACAACGCTATCTGCAAAACTCCATCAAACACAATGACTACGCCCTTGGCACCCGCCTTTTGCTTGGTCAACTTTACTTTAAGAAAAACCAGTGGACGGAAGCCGCGCTCGAATACCTTGAAGCTCTGAAACTGGCAGATGCCCTCACCGCCCCGGCAGACAAGGCAGATGAGATCCGCCAACAATATGAGCCCCTGATCGAAGCGCACGAAAATCAACAGGACATCAGCGCCCTGAAGAAGGTTTGCAGCAATATCAGCGGGCTGCTCATGCGTCAGGATTGGCGCGAACAACTGCACAAGACCCGCGAGCAAATGCCCAAGCAGGAAAGCGACATCCCCGCCCCATTGGCAGATGTCATCCTGCAAGTGCAATCCAGCACGGTGTTGGATTCCATGACCCGCATCAATCAGCTGGCACGCATGGGAAGCCTGCGCTCCGCGATGGATGAAGCCTACGAAGCCCTTCAGCACGCGCCCACCTACCTGCCCCTGCATACCCTCATGGGCGACCTGCTCGTGCAGGAGAATCGTTCAGCAGATGCCATCGCAAAGTTCAGTGTAGTGGCTCATTCCTACAGCGTGCGCGGAGAAGTCTCGCAAGCCACAAAACTTCTGCGGCGCATTCTACAGCTCGCGCCCATGGATCTGAGCTCACGCAACCGGCTCATTGACCAGCTTGTAGCCCGCGGACAGATCGATGAAGCTGTGCAGGAATACCTGGAACTGGCCGCCATCTATTACCGCCTTGCAGAATTGGATATGGCGCGCAAGACCTACACCACCGCCTTGCGCGTGGTGCAACAAGGCAACGCCAGCCGTGATTGGAACACCCACATCCTGCAGCGCATGGCAGACATCGACCTGCAGCGTTTGGATTGGAAGCAAGCCCTGCGCGTTTATGAACAACTCCGCACGCTCGCCCCGCAAGACGAGCCCGCCCGCAGACAGTTGGTGGAACTTAACCTGCGCATGGCTCAAACCGAAAAAGCCATGAACGAGTTGGAGAACTACGTCACTTATCTTGAAAGCCAGCACAAGAACGAGACCGCCATCAACTTCATCAAAGAGATCATCAGCGAACACGAAGACCAACCGCTGCTCAAGCGAGCCCTCGCCGCGCGGCTGCACTTCGCAGGACGCACCGATGAAGCCATTGCCCTGCTCGACATTCTGGGCGACACCCTCGTGCAGAACGGTGACAAGCAAGGCGCGCTGGAAGTGATCAACCAGATCGTGCTGATGAATCCGCCCAACGCGAGCGAGTATCGGCAGCTGCTCCATCAGATGCAGAACAACTAAATAGAACAGGATCAACTGTCCGTTACGAAAGTAGCGGGCAGTTTTTTTCGCGGTCAAGCCCGACCGTCTGCCTGGTTCCGCTTCGAAGAATCTCCATCCGCTGTGACAAAAGTTCCACAGCCGCGAACAACCCGCGTGCTATAATCCCAGCGATTTCAATCATGGAGAAATGAAAAAATGCCCAGAACCCAAAATAATGCTGTGATGAAGTGGTTGTTTATCTTTGCTTTTGTTGTTGCTTTCCTGGTTGTCTTTGGCGGATTTGTGCGCCTCACCCGCTCGGGCTTGTCCATCGTGGAGTGGAATCCTATCAGCGGCGTGATGCCGCCCATTGGCCAGCAGGCGTGGGAAGAGGAATTTGCCAAGTACCAGCTGACGCCTGAGTTCATCAAGATCAATTCGGGCATGACCCTGCCCGAATACAAGTTCATCTTCTACATGGAGTGGGTGCATCGCATCATCGCCCGTCTCGCCGGACTGTTCTACGCCTTCCCCGTTTTTTATTTCCTGTTCAAGAAGACCATTCCCTTCAAGGAATTTGGCGTGTACTTTGTCATGGGCATGCTGTTCATCGGGCAGGCTTTCATGGGCTGGTACATGGTCTACAGCGGATTGATCGACCGCCCCGCTGTGAGTCACTTCCGCCTGACCATCCACCTGCTGTTCGCGCTCGCGCTTTTCGGTCTCGCCTTGTGGACTGCGTTCGGACACAAATACGGCTTCCCTGATACCTCCAAAAAAGCCGCGTGGTCGCTGCCTTCAAAACTGGCGGCGTGGTCCACGGTGATCCTGCTGATCCAAATCTCCTACGGCGGTATGACGGCTGGCTTGAAGGCGGGTCATGTTTCAGACACCTGGCCATTGATGATGGGCAAATGGATTCCCCCGAACTTGTTCAACTCGTGGCTCAACTTTTTTGAGATGCCGCAGACCATTGTCTTTGTTCACCGCTGGTTCGCCTGGCTGGGAATCATCCTTGTGCCTGTGGTTTTCTATATCGTCAAAAAGCAGAATTACCCCGCCGACATTCAGAACGGGCTCAAATGGCTGATCGGTGTGGTCGCGCTGCAGATCACGCTCGGCGTGCTGACCATCCTGTCCTATGTAAACATCGTCATTGCGTTGATCCATCAGGCGAATGCCATCGTTCTCTTGGGGCTGGCGCTTTACTTCATCCACCGCTTCAGGGCATTGGATAGAAAATAGCATCTCTGCAAGTTAAATTCTCCGCGGACTTTACGCTGTGTAAAGTCCGCGGTTTTGTTTAATGATCTGGATCAAATTCACTTACGGAGTTTGACCAAGCCCGCCACGCCGATCACACCCAGGAATAAGCCCGCCACAGAGCATGCCCAGGAAAGAAAGCTCAAAAAGAATCCGAGCGGCAGAATCCGCATGACCATCAGCACAGGGAAGATAAATCCCAATAGCATCAGGATCAAGCCGAGGTTAAGAAGGAAGCGCGGTGATCTCATTTGGGTTGATACAGCCAGCAGGAAACAAAATGCCCGGGCTCAGGTTCAAAGTCTTCGGGCTCGTGTTGATCACACAGACCCGCAATGATCCTGGCACAGCGCGGATGGAAGCGACATCCCTTCGGCGGGTTGACGAGACTCGGCGGCTCGCCAGGCGGCACCTCCTTGAAGGCATGAGCGTTGCGGGCATCGGGGTCTGAGGTGGCGGCAAGCAGCGCCATCGTGTATGGGTGCAGCGGATTTTCGAGCAGGCTGCGGGTGGCTGCTTTTTCGATCAGACTGCCCGCGTACATCACGAAGATGCGCGCCGAAAAATATTTCACCGTGGAAAGATCGTGTGTGATGTAAATGACCGAGAGGCGGTGACTCTCCTGCAAAGCGCTGAGCAGTTTCAAGATCTCCACGCGTACCGAGGCGTCGAGCATTGAAACAGGTTCATCGGCCACGATCAGCTTGGGGCTGAGGATCATGGCGCGCGCGATGACCACCCTTTGCTGCTGCCCGCCGCTTAGCATGTGCGGAAACTTCGGCAGGAAATCATCTGATGGATGCAGTTTCACTTCATCCATCGCCTTGTGAATGCGGTCGAGTCTTTCCTGCTTATCCTTCACACCGCTGATAATGAGCGGCTCTTCCAGGATCTGTTCAATGTTCATGAACGGCGGCAGGGCGCCATACGGATCCTGTTGAACGTACCCGATCTCGAAGCGATAGGCTCGCAAGTCTTTGGTGTTCTGGCTGGCGAGATTCTTTTGATCGAAGATCACCTCGCCCCGGGTCGGGATGTTCAGCCCAAGGATGGTTTTCATCAGGCTCGATTTTCCGCATCCGCTCTCGCCGACAACTGCCACGGTCTCCCCTTCTGCCAGTTCAAAGCTGACGTTATCCACGGCTTTGACATATCCCGCATGACCAAAACCAAAGCGGCGCAGTTCGTACCAGACCCGCAGGTTACGAATGGAAAGCAAAGCCTCTTTGGGTTCTTCGATTGTGACTGTCATTCTTTTCGCCTTTCTCGTTTCAAGAATCATGCGTACTGCTCCTCAACCTTCGGGAGTGATCATTTTCTCTGCTCTGTGGCAGAGCCGAAGCCCGTCTGCAAGCCTTTCAAACACTCCATCATGCCGAGGTGGCGGCAATCATGAGAGAGGAAGACAAGCAGGTTCATGCGGATGTTCTGCAGTTTGCGCTTCATGTCCTCCTCAACCGCATCGAAATTCGGAAAGCGGGAATCGAGCAATTCAATGAAGGTCTCCAGGTCTGCGTAAGAGCGCTTGAGGTAGCCCATCAATTCATCCTTGGGAGGGATGGGCAGAATAGCGGCGGCTTCGTCGCTCAAGCCAGTACCCACGGTGGCGTTCAGCTCGGTTGGGAAACCCCACTTCACAGCCAGGTTGTCGCGCGCCCAGATCTCTTTCGCCTGCCCAAAGTCTGCACCAAGCTGCGGAGTGCGTTCCAAAATAATGGTCTTGAGAAAATCTGACTCGCGCGCCAGATGCCAGAGATGGAATCCGATGGAAGTGCTGTATCCCATTGGACGCCAGTGAAGCTGATCTTCATCGAGGCTGTCGCCAAACTCGATCACGATCTTGTGAATATCCTTGAACATGTAGAGAACATCATATAAAGCTTGAGTGGTCATGAGAATTCCTTATCGATCTTTATTCATGCAGCCAGCATTTAACCTTGCGGCTTCCCCTTTTGAAGACGGGAGGTTCCACGCTGCATTTTTCAAAACGGAACGGACAGCGCGCCGCGAAGCGGCATCCCTTGGGAGGGTTGACGAGACTCGGAGGCTGGCCGGTGATGAACATCGGGTCGGCTTCGCTGCGCAGGCGCGGAACGCTCGCCATGAGCATTTGCGAGTATGGATGCAGGGGCGCGGGAAAGAAATCCTCGGCGTTGCCTGTTTCCACGATCTGCCCTGCGTACATGATGGCGACCTCGTCTGCAAGTTCGCTGGAAGTGGCAATGTCGTGCGTGATGAGGATGTACGAAGTCCCCAGTTCATGCTTGATACGCTTGAGGACATTCATGATGTTGGCTTGTGTCAGCAGGTCGAGAGCGGAGGTCGGTTCATCCAGAACGATGAGACTGGGAGATGTGACCAGAGCCATCGCCAACGCCACACGCTGGCGCATCCCGCCGCTTAACTCGAAGGGATAGCGCGAGATGAAGTCCGCGGGCACGCCCACATGCTGAAACATTTTATAGACCAGCCCAAGCGCTTCGGGCTTGTTCAACCCCAGGTGAAGCATGGCAGGCTCAGACACCTGATCGCCCACGGTCAACACGGGATTAAGCGCATTCATCGCCGCCTGCGGCACAAGAGACATCCCCACCCAGCGCACATTCTTGCGATAGTCGTCGTCATCGAGCGCCATGACATTTACGCCCTGCAAGTACACCTGCCCCGAGTATTGATCCACGTTGCGGGGAAGCAGGCGCAGCAAGGCTTTTGAGAGCGAGGTCTTGCCGCAGCCCGACTCGCCCAGAATGACCACCGCGCGGTTGAAGTCAAGGTCAAAGTCCACGCCGTCCACGGCTTGCACATTTCCTTTTTGAGTGCGGAAGTGCAGGGTGAGGTTTTCAATGTGCAAAAGTTTTGTCGGGTCGGTCATTTTATAGCCCTCGCAAGCGCGGATTAAAGATTCGGTCGAGCGAATATCCAAGCATGGCAAAAGCCAGACCCGTGAGCATCAGCAAAATGGAAGGCTCCAGCACCCAGTAGTATTGTCCCTGAAAGAGGGCTCCGTTCGCGCGAGCATCATCGATCACCTTGCCCCAGGTCGGAAGGACAGGGTCACCAAGACCGAGCACCGCGAGAGACGCTTCCAGAAAGACATAGGTCGGGATGACAGCGACCAACTGTGGAATGAGGATGGGGATGACGCGCGGGATGAGATAGCGGAAGATGAGCCTCCATTGGCTCGCTCCATAAGAACGCGCAGCTTCGATGTACGGCGCTTCCTTGACCTGTAGAAAGATAGCGCGATAGCCTTTGATCTGCCCGCTGAAGATGCTGAGCAAAATGGTCACGCTCAAGATAACCCAGATACTGCGCGAATAAAATGTCCCGACCATGATGAGGATCGGCAGGAAGGGCAGCACAAGGTTGATCTCGGTGACGCGCTGGATCAATTCATCAAGCCAGCCGCCGAACCAGGTCCCAATGGCGGCGATGATCATGGTAATGAGGGTGGTGCCCAGGGCGGCGATCAGACCGAATGCCAAAGCCACGGGCATGCCCCACAGCAGAGCGATCGAAAGATCGCGGCGCTGGTGATCCGTCCCTGCCCAGCCGTACACCTGCCCATAGAGGACGAAATCCGCATCGATGGCAGAATCAGGTTCAAAGGTCAGGGCGGTGAGCCGCAGTTGATAGGTGCCGCGTTGGGCGAGGCGCAGGTCGCTTTCAGGGAGGAGGAAGAGTCCCTCGGCAGGGACTTCCCCGCCCAATCTTCTCTCCAGTTTTGAATCCTGCGAGAAGTAAAAAGTATCGGTCGCGCCGACCGTGGAATCCATGATGCGGATCTCACGTCCATCGGGGGTGACCCACAACAGCGAAACATAAGGCTGCTTCTCTTTGAAGGTCGAGTTGAAATAGATCGCCAGTTCCTTCGGGAAGTTGTCGAAGTCATAGTCGAAGGGATAGGTGATGACCGTTTCGGTCATGCCGTCACCCTTGTCTGTGACCACCTTTTCGGCGCTGCCATCTGCCGAACTCATCACAAAGGACTCCGGCACTTTTTCAGAACGGAAATAATTCGTCCACGCGGGCGGAGCCGAGACGGGATTCTTGTACCAGACTCCCTCGCCGCCGCGCCACAAACGGATCGCTTCGGCATACGGGATGCTGATCATGGCATAGGCAGAGATCGCTAAAAACGAGAGGATCATGGCCATCCCCGCAATGGCGGAAGGGTATCGAAAAAGATCGTTCAGTGACCTGCGAATTGCGATCATTGTTTGTTTCCTTCTGCGCCGATCTTCACGCGCGGGTCCACCAGGGCAAAGATAAAGTCCAGCAAAAAGACAGTGACGGCAAGCAGGTAGGCAAAGATGACCGCCGAACCCACAATGACGGGGATGTCGAACAACCCCACCGCCTGAAAGAGAGTCCGCCCAAGCCCGGGCCAGTTGAAGACCGTCTCAAGGATCGGCGCGCCCGTCCACAAGCCGATCAGCACCAGGGCAAAGTTGGTGATGATGGTGGGCAGTGTGGGACGCAAAATATAGCGACGCTCAATATCACGCGAAGAAAGTCCCTTGGCTTTTGCCATCTCCACATAATCCTCGCTGGAGAAGATCAGGAAAAATGTGCGCCAGTTATAGGCGCTCAAAAATAAAGTACTCAGCGCAATTGCAATGGTCGGCAGGATGAGATGCTCCATGAGGCTGAGGAAATAATCAAGGGGTGCATCGGGCGGAGGCGAATCCACCATGCCGCCAAATGGAAAAATATTCAACACGCCCGCAAAGAGCACGATCAAAAAAAGTCCGTAGAACCAACCCGGCGCAGATGAGGTCGGCGCGAGAGCCACAATGGCGCGGTCCCAGAAACTGCCATAATTGCGCGAGAGATTCAAAGCAATAAAGACACTGCCAAAGAAGAGGATGATGTTTGAGAAGCCGAACATCATCAAGGTTGGGGCGAGCCGCTCAAGGATGATGAGCCGCACTGTACGCGAGCCGCTGTCGCTTGCCATTTTTTGCGCGCGCCCCAGGTTCAGGGTCAGGGCATTGGTCAGGTAATTGACCGAGCGGATGACGAAGGGTTGGTCAAGACCGAGTCGTTTTTCTTCGAGCCGGATCATCTCATCGACCCGCTTGGTCCTTTCCTCCTGTGAAAGGCTGTCGAACATGTTCGAGCCATTCACCTTCAACTGCACACCCTCGCGGATCTCAGCCCGGCGAATGGTATCTACATAACCGCCCATGTTCGCGATCAGAATGGTGAGATAAATGCCGATCACAACAGTCACGAACAACGAGAGCAGGCGCGAGACGGCGTACTTCGTAAGACGCAGAGCGGCATTGGCTGTCCGTTTGGTCTGTGGAACAGGCGCGATGGTTTCTGTTGTGGTGGTCATGATCTTCTCCTGAAGGTGGCGGCCGCCTTTTGAACGACCGCCACCCATTTTGTTTACCGGGCTTACTTGGTTACAACGAACTCAAAGGATGCAAAGGATGCGATGCTGACAACAGACGGGACAACGATCACCTCGAGGCGGTTACCGCCTACTTCAAGCTTGGATGTGGCATCCGCATCAAGCGTGACCTGATACTGCCCCTCGCCCATGTCATTCGCCGCGCCCGAAGCGATCAACTCGCCGGTCGAGCCGAACAGCAGGTACTTCACTTCAGAGATGTCGGCGGCAGGGTAGGGTTCGCCGTTGAAGGTAACGAAGGCATCGAAGGTGGCTTCACTTCCAGCCGCAACCTGACCCGCGCCGTCCACTTCCACTTCCGCAATGCGCGGAGCGCCAAAGCGTGACCACTTATCCGCGTTGTCGGGGTAGTCGGTATTGCGGGTGAGGGTCAGTGTGCCTTCCACAGGGAAGACCTTGTCGAGGAAGAACGGACCCGTGTTGACCCAGAAGTGACCGTGGTCACCAAAGAACGCGCCTAGGTTATCGTAACGAGCCGTGGCTTCATCCGCAGAAACAAATTCACCAAGGGTCGCGGCATACGGAATGTAGGACTCGCTGCCCGCTTGATCGAGATATTTCTTCAGGATGTCGAGGCTTGGGCCACTGATATAAGAGGTCCATTCCACGCCCAATGCGCCAGCCTTATCGGTCGAGAAGGCCAGTTCATTGTTGCTCTCGGCGAGATAGCCGAGCGCGAGAGTGTGCCAGGCGCCTTCGCCATAGGCATATTGCGGCCACCAGGTGGGATTCGGATACACCTGATTGTTCGAGACCATCACCTCTGCGTCGATGCTGAAGAAATCGTCATAGGTTTCGATGACCAGCGGGTCGGTGGAAACAATGCGCACGCCCTTGAAGTGCGAGAGGAAACCCTCGGTCGCGGCAACAGCGGCTTCGTCGTAGATGGCGCTGTCGGGATAGGCGCTGTCAAAGACCTGGATCATGTTCATCACGAAGTCTGCCGCAGAGAGCTGGCTGCCATCGTGCCACTTGACCGAGTCGTACATTCCTTCGGGATAATAGACCGTGACCTTGGTCAGTGACTTCAAACCATCGGGGAACTTCTCACCGGCGGTGATGAACTTCTGGTTGGCGGCGTCCCAATCCACCCACGCATCCGCAGGGACATCGATCGCGCTGGCGGTATCGAGGGTCAGCCAGTCGAGGGTCTTGGAAACCGGCAAGCCTTCCTGCACGGTCACTTCGGCGCGGTCCAGGCGCTGCGGCCACGCGAGACCCGTGTAGGGATCGGAGATCACAGCATTGTCACTGGTGGCGCGCTGCGGGAAGGAGTCCATGATCCAGTTCGTGCCCGCAAGGGGATTCCACGGTTCGACCATGATACCGGGCTGGGTGATGTTCACTTCGCCGCCTTCTTCACCGTCAAAACGGATGGTCTGCCCCCAGATCTGCGAGCCTTGCGGTCCGCCTGCGAGATCGCTTGCGACCACCAGGTTGCCAACACGGGGAACGAACGCAACTTCATCCACACACCAGATCTGATAGGACTCTTCCATCGAGAGGCGCAGGGCGGTATCGAACAGATCGCGGCGCTCTTCGAAGCTGCTAAAGTCATTGCTTTCGAGCGCGAGAGCGGCAGCGTCCAATTCCTCTGACGGGGTATACGCCTGCCACAATGGACCGGAAGAACCGCGCGGGGTAAAGTACGAGCTGAACTGATCGCCTTCATCGCGGTCAATGGAGGGGGAGATCCAGCCGGCAGTGTAGAGATTCCACAGACCATCGGCGGGGTTGCTTTGATTCCAGATCGGAGAAGCCTCGGAGCGGGTCTTGAACTGACGATCCACAGTAAAGCCGATGCTCTCCAATTGGTTGGAGAAATATTCGCCAATGGGTTTGCGGTTGTCTTCCACGCGGATGATGAAGATCAGGACAACAGGCTCACCATTAAATGTCCATTTGCCATCCACCAACTCCGCGCCCATGGACTCCATCTCGGCGGCGACGGCTTCCTTCGCCTTGTCTGCATCGTAGGCGTACTTGGCTTCCAACTCGCGCAGAATATCGGCATAGCGCGCATAATCGGGGAATACCGTGGTCAGCACTGTGAAGCGCGGTTTGGCAAGACCTTTGTAAATTTCTTCCACCACATAATCGCGGTTCAAAAGCCAGTGCATGGATTCGCGGATCTTCTTGCTCGAGAACGGATTCAGGCGTCCATCGGTAAATTCCGCGGGGTTGAACATGATGGTATTGCTCGCGCCAACCGCGCTGGAAGAAGTCAACCCTGAATTGGATTTCAACAACTCGAAAGCCGGCGCTTCAGCAACCGTATCGGCATGGAGATCCACTTCGCCTGAAGCGATGCGGGTGATCGCAGATTCCGCCGAGCTGTCTTCAGAGATCACGATCGAATCGACCCACGCGCCTGTGCGGTCGGTCGTCTCAACAGGAGCTTCGGTTGGAGCAGCGGTTGGCGCTTCGGTCGCCGCAGCCGGAGCCTCTGTCACTGACGACGGCGCTTCGGTAGGTTCAGCCGCCGACGGCGCACACGCCGCCAGGATCATACTGAACACCACCAATAAACTAAACAAGGCATAAACTTTTTTCATTCTCTTTTCTCCTATTATTGAATTCGACAAATGAGATCGCGGACAAGGAAAACTGCAACTGACCACCTCCTTATCAAAACCCTATTTACGGTCGGAGGCGGATGCCAGTGCTTCACACCAACATCCGCCTCGCCTGCCATACTGCGTTTGCTTTCTTTGAGGAGAGAAGCATCTTCGCCAAGAGTGCCCTTATGATACGGACTCCATAAAAAAATGTCATGCGCCTGTGTATCTGTATTTGCACATCCATTGGAATGGTTCGCGCCTAACACACTCCCGCGGGTTTCCCCCTGCTCCTCCCATTCAAAAAACCCTACTGGAGTAGGGTCTCTGAATTCACATGGCATCTGCAAACTGCATATAATTACGACCATCATGCGCGGATTTCTCCCACGACTTATATTCCTGACCGCCCTGCTGACCGCCGCCTGCGGGACAATCAGCCCTGCCGCCGCGCCGAAGGATACCTACGCCACCGCATCGCCTGTCGAACCGCAGCCTGCCTCTGTTTCGAGCGAAACATCCGCACCGCTCAATACCACCTACCGCAGGAACATCCGCTTTGAGCAATTCGGTCTGGAAGAAGGACTCTCGCAAAGTGTCGTCAATGTCATCATTCAGGACCGGGTCGGATTTTTATGGATCGGCACTCAAGATGGATTGAACCGCTACGATGGCTACAACTTCAAGATCTACAAGCCCGATCCCGACAACCCAAACAGCCTGAGCGACCGCTGGATCACCGCCCTCGCTGAAGACCCGCAGGGTTATTTATGGGTTGGCACCCGCCTTGGCGGCTTGAACCGCTACGACCCCGTGAGCGGAAAGTTCAAACGCTACATGAATAACCTGACAGACTCTCAAAGCCTGGGCAGTAATCAAGTCACCTCCCTGCAGGCAGATACGCGCGGAATTTGGGTCGGCACCGAATACGGGCTGGACTTCTTCGACTACCAGACCGAAACCTTCACCCATCACCGCTCATCTTCTGAAGACCCTTCGAGCCTGAGCAGCAATCTGGTCAGCGCCCTCTTCAAAGATTCACAGGGCATGTTATGGGTCGGCACCCTGAACGGCGGCGTGAACGTGTACGACGAAACCGCAGGCACATTTGCCAGCTACAAGTACGAAGAGGATAACTCCGCGAGCCTGAGCAACAACCGCGTATCGAGCATAGCCGAAGGCTCAGATGGCAGCCTATGGATCGGCACCGCCAACGGGCTTAATCGATTCGAAGCCGAAGAAAAAACATTTACCCATTTTAAAAATATTCCAGAGAACACCGACTCGCTCGGCGGGAATGTGATCTTCGAGATCTACAAAGACCGCTCCGGCGGGTTGTGGATCGGCACCAACAACGGACTGGATCGCTACGACGATGTCGAGCGGAAGTTCTATCACTACCAGAACCAGCCGGGCGTGCCCAACACCATCAGCAACAATGCCGTGCTATCCATCTTTGAAGACAACAGCAATGTGCTGTGGATCGGCACCCACGGCGGAGGTTTGAACAAATACAACCGCCAACAGGATAAGTTCACCTATTACCGCAACAACCCCGCCGACCCCAACAGCCTGAGCGGCAACATCATCCTCCCGATCTACGTGGACCAAAAAGGCATACTCTGGATCGGCACCAATCGCGGGTTGGACAAGTTCGAACCTGCCACAGGGCAATTCACCCACTACCAGCACGACCCCGCGAATAATAGAAGCCTGATCAGCGATGATGTGGTCGCGCTTCAAATGGATTACACCGGCATCTTGTGGGTCGGCACCATGCGCGGGCTGGACCGCTTCAACCCGGCAACGGGCATATTCACCCACTTCCAGCCCGATGCCAACATCCCAAACAACATCACCAACTCGCCCATCTACTCGATCTATGAAGACTCTTCACTCAATTTGTGGATCGGCACTGGGATCGGGCTGTATCTATTCAATGAATTCGACCGATCCTTCACTCCGTACGAATCAGACGAGAGCGACCCGGTCAGTTTCTTTGGCGACCAGATCAATATCATCTACGAAGACAACGATAAGAACCTGTGGGTTGGCACATTTGAAAGCGGATTGAAACGCCTCAATCCCCGCAAGACCGAAGTCACCCAATACAAAAACGACCCCGAAGATATGACCAGCCTCGGCAATGACTCGGTCATGAGCATTATTCAAGACGAGAACGATACGATCTGGATCGGAACCGCAGGCGGCGGATTGAACCGCTACGAACCCGAAACCGATTCTTTCACCCGCTTCACAGAAAAGGATGGACTGCCGAACGACGTGATCTACGGCATCCTTGAAGATTCAACCGGCAACCTGTGGGTCAGCACCAACTTTGGGCTGTCTCGCTTCGACCCGCGCACCGAGACCTTCCGCAACTACACAGCCAGCGACGGATTGCAAAGCAACGAGTTCAACCAGAACGCCTACGCGGTGGACTCGAGCGGCAACCTGTATTTTGGCGGCGTGAACGGGCTGAACAGCTTCACCCCTGAAAATATCAAAGACAATCCGCTGCACCCGCATGTGGCGTTGACCTCCATCACCAAAGACGGCATCCCATTAAATTCCAGCGGCACAACCGAATACCTGAAAGAGATCACCCTCACCTGGCCTGAAGATTCCTTCGAATTTGAATTCACATCCTTTGCATACGGTCAGCCGTCCAAAAATCAATACGCTTATATGCTCGAAGGGTTCGACAGTGACTGGAAGAACATCGACAAGCAGCGAAACGGACGTTACACCAACCTGCCCGGCGGAACTTACACCCTGAAACTGCGCGGCTCGAACAGCGACGGCACATGGAACGAAGAAGGTCAATCGATCAAGGTCACGATCGTTCCGCCATTTTGGGAAACCTGGTGGTTCCGCAGTCTGTCATTTTTTGTGCTGGTCACGGTCATTGCGGCAGGACTGCGCTGGCGCGTCAAGAGCATTCAAAGACGTAATTACGAATTGGAGAACCTCGTCCAAAAACGCACCGCTGACCTGCAAAAGCGCACCGGCGAGATCGAGGCCCTTTATCAAGCCGACGAACGCATCCTGCGAAACGTCACATTGAACCAGGTCTTCCAAACCCTGGTGGATGTCTCTGTCTCGGTACTGAAAGCCGACCGCAGTGTGGTTTTCACCTGGAGCGAGGAGCAGCAAAAGATCCTGCCCCGCGTCAGTCACAGCTTCCGCCCCGAGACCTTGAACGCGCTCACCTTTGACGAAGGTGAAGGCATGATCGGTCAGGCGATGAACACCGGGAACCCGGTCATTGTTTCAGACTTGAATCTCAAAACCCTGCGGGCGGATATCCAGACCGTCATCGGCAGGGAAGGCATTCAGTCCTTCGCGCATTTCCCGATCGTGGTGGATGGAAGGGTGGTGGCGGTTTTCAATGTTGCGTACACCCGCCCGAATGCGCTCAACGAAGATGCGATCCGCCTGTTCACTTCGCTGGTGAATCGGGCGGCGCTCTCGATCGCCAACATGGAACTCTTCGAGCAGACAAAGGATCTGGCTGTGATGGAAGAACGCAACCGTCTCGCCCGCGACCTGCACGACAGCGCGAAGCAAAAGGCTTTCGCGGCACTCGCCCAGTTGGGCACTGCCAACGGCATTTTCAAATCGCGCCCCGAAGAAGCCAACATCCACATCGCCGAAGCAGAAACGCTGGTATACGATGTCATTCAGGAATTGACCTTCCTCATTCAGGAGATCTATCCCTTCGCACTGCAAGAGAAGGGACTGCCCACAACCCTGCGTGAATATATCTTCGAGTGGGAAAACCGCAACGACGCAATGGTCAACCTCACGATCCAGAATGAACGCACGCTCCCGCTGGAAACCGAGCAGGCGGTTTATCGGGTCATTCAAGAATCGCTCGCCAACATTTCCCGTCACAGCAAGGCAAAGCGGGTGGAGATCTCGCTCTCGTATTCAACAGACCTTTTGCAGATCACCATCGCAGACGATGGCTGCGGCTTCGACATGGAACAAAAAGCCAAAGGCATGGGGTTCCGTTCCATGCGCGAACGCATTGCCAGTGTGCGCGGCACATTACAGGTGCAAAGCGCGCCGCGTCAGGGCACGCGTTTGATCGCGCAGCTCCCAATCAAAAATCAGTTGGAGGTAGTAAAAGCATGAAACATCACCGAACCAGCATCCTGATCGTGGATGACCACGAAGTGGTCCGAAACGGAATCCGCTCATATCTTGAAACCATCTCAAATTTTCAGGTGGTCGGCGAAGCCTCCTCGGGCGAGGAAGCCATCAGCATGGTCTCCGAGTTGATCCCCGATATTGTCCTGCTCGACCTGATCATGCCTGGCATGGATGGAATTGAGACTACCCGCCGCGTCAAACAGATCAGCCCGCGCACCCAGGTGGTGGTGCTCACCTCGTATCATGAGGATGTACACATCTTCCCCGCATTGAAGGCAGGCGCGATCTCGTACATTCTGAAAGATATGAAGATGGAAAAACTTGTGGATGTGCTTCATCGTGCTGTGCAAGGAGAGGTCACCCTGCACCCGACCGTGGCGGCGCGTGTGCTGCAAAACATCCGCGGCAACAACGGCGAAGATCAGCCTCTGTTCACCGAGCTGACAGACCGGGAAACAGATGTGCTTAAATTGATCGCGAACGGAATGACCAACAGCCAGATCGCCGATAAACTGGTCATCAGCGAGAACACGGTCAAGGGGCATGTCAGCAACATCCTCAGCAAACTGCACCTCGCAGACCGCACTCAGGTGGCCGTCTATGCCTGGAGGCAGGGAATTGTTCACAGGAAAAGCGCTACAGAGAATTAGCCCGATCATCGATAAATAAAAAGACACGGTCATTTGACCGTGTCTTTTTATTTATCTTGTGACGACTTTATTGTCCGATCTCAGCCAGAGCGGCATCGATCTCCAGTTTGAAGGCATCGTATCCCTGCGCGCCTTCGATCAGCCTGGTCTTGGGTTCGCCATTGACCGTGTACGTCAGAACGAAGGAAGGTGTGGCTTTGATGCCTGCGATGGTCGCGTTCTTTGCATCTTGATTCACGCGGTCGCGGTGATCGCCGCCATTGTAGCAGGAGTTGAACTGATCCATATCCAGCCCGATCTTTTCAGCGAAGGCGCTCAATCTGCGGTCGGTGTAATTGCCGACGTTTTCACCGGTCTGGTTGGCGAAGATGATATCGTGCATTTCCCAGAACTTCTCCTGGTCGCCGGCGCAGTAGGCGGCTTCAGCCGCTGCGGCAGATTCAGGTCCGATGAAATCGCCAAATGAATTGTAGACGAAGTACACGGTTCCGTCTGCCACGTAGGATTCCATGATCTGAGATTCGGTCTCTTCAAAGAAGATGCGGCAGTACGGGCACTGGAAATCGGAATATTCATCGATGCGGATCGGGGCGTCGGGATTGCCTGCAGCATTAAACTTTACCTGCGAGCGGGTCATTTCAGGCGCGGTCGAAATATCTCCAACAGGCTTGAAGTTTGGATAAATGATCAAAAATGCAACAAGGATCGCGACAATGCTGATCAACCCGATACCCAAAAGTCGATTCCGCATATCTTTTCGGCGTATTTGCTCGCGGCGAGCCTGCCGCTTGCTTATTTCTTTTGTCATACTCTCTCTCCTATAAGGTTTTTTGATGGCTGCGAATTTTGCCATGCAGAAGTGGATTTGTCCAGTGGTGGACCTTCTGCGGCAAAATAACGGTCAGGTGAAATCATGACGCAGCGCCGCGCAGATTTTTTACTCCTGAAGCCGGGCGTTCATCCAAAGCTTCATGGTTTTGAAGAACTCTTCTTTCTCAAACTCGTTATGAAGTTCGTGGGCGGCATCATCCCAAAGAACGAGGGTGGCTTTGCCTTTCATGGATGCCGCGAACTCGGTGCTGCTGGAGGGAAAGGCGATCTTGTCTGCTTTGCCGTGCATCAGCAGCAGCGGGAGCGGGAATTCTCCGGCATGCTCCAAGGTCCAATTGGTCACGCCCAGCATGATCTTGCCAAACCCAAGAGAGATCTTGTCATGTACCAGTGGGTCGGCAATATAAGTCTGCACCACCTTTTCATCTCGTGAAATACCCTTCGGGTCGAGACCACTGGCAAGCAGGGTGTTGGGGATCAAGGAGCCGAGCACTTTGGCAGCCAGAACCTTCCCCTGCTGCTTCTCCAACTCAGTGTGTAGACCAGGGCTGGTGGCAATGACACCTTTGATGTTGGGTTTTCGGATCAACCCATAATGCAAGACTTGAATACCGCCGAGGCTGTGACCGTACAAAATGATCGGCAGTCCCGGGTAACGTGTGCGAGCCTGCACCAACAGCAGGTCAATATCGGTCATGAAATCTTCGATCGAAGAGATATGTCCGCGTACGCCGCCAGAACGCCCGTGCCCGCGCAGGTCAGAAGCAAAGAGAATAAAACCATCCCTCGCAAGGGACTCTCCTACATGAGCATAGCGCGAGGAATGCTCTCCCAGCCCATGCACAAGACAGACGACAGCCTTGGGTTGGATCACAGTGGACTCCCAACCCTGCGCAAAGATCTGCAGGCCGTCTGCAGATTCCCAATTTGTTTCGAAATGATTCACGTCATCCTCCAATTGTGATTTTAAATTCGCACTGATGCGACCCACTGGCGCGGCAGGCGCGTTCTTCGATATCGTGCTCATACCCAACTGCCCAATACAAACATTCACGGATCAGCCCCAGAGTCACATAGCAAATGGGAGTGTCATCCGATTGATCCAAAGTGGTGGGAGATGCCTGATCAACAAGGAGCAGGTCAAGGTCCATGCTATGAACGGTTACGCTTTCCTGCGACACGCTCAAAAAGCGGGCGAGCAGATCAAGAGCGGGCTTGCGCCGCAAAGACTTCGGCAGACCGTGAAGAAAAGCGGCTTGCGCCTTCAACCCAAAAGCGGAATCGTCCAATAAACACTTCCACAATTTTGACCCTATCCGCAGCAGAATACCGCGCGCGCCGCGCCCATAGTAGGTTCGCAGAGCCGCCTGCAAGCGCGAGTACGCCTGCGCCGCATGGACATCATCCAGAGCGGTGAAGTGGGCAGGGTGCGCCCATTCCTCGGGCAGCCCCGATTTAACAAGCACCGCCGAAAGGGTGTCGTGTCCCAGTTCGGCAGAAAGGGTCTCAACAAAACGGGTCATGATCCGCACTGGAAATCTGATCTCGCTCAACGCTCACCCTCCTGGGTAGATCAACACCGGAAAAGACTCGCCCGTGCGGACAAATCCCATTTTTTTATACAAAGCCAGAGAGATTGAATTATCAGATTGAGTATTGACGGAAAGCCTGTTGATCTGCATGCTGCCCAATGCCTGGATCAGATCGTTCACGAGGGCGGTACCCACGCCCCTGCCTTGGGCGGTCTTCCCCACCCCAAGCCTGGCCAGGTGTGCCCCAAGCATGCTCCCCGTACTGATCTGATACCCGATCACCCCTGAAGCATCTTCAGCAACCGTGGCGTGGACAGCCTGCAAACGAGCGCGGCGCAAGGCATCGTGTGTGTTGTGCCAGAACCAGCCGAACGCATCGAAATCGATCTCAGCTACGACCGGAAGATCTTCTTCACGCATGGTGCGGATGCGAAAGGAGAGAGGTAAAGGAAACTTCCTTACATTCTCCTGCAACAATTGCAACAGAACGATGCTCTGTTTAATTTCGAATCCGCTCGAAAGTAAAATCTTGTGGAACCATTGCTTGACCACAATGGATGCGATCTGGGTTTGCGGAGTGTACTGGGAAACCTCGCGGCTGGCGACTTCCCACAATGCCGACCAAGCTTCGACGCTTGGTTGCTGCTGGCGGTATCCAAAGAGGCGGATCCAAGCCAGTTGCGGAGGATCTTCAGGGCAGGCCAGAACCGCGTTGATCTGCCCGTGGTCTTCAAGTACCCAATAATTAGGCGAGCCAAGCCACTCAAGCGGAGAACGCCAATCCAAATGCCTGTGAGTGTTCGCATCAAAAAAAATGAGATTCGCAAGCTGCTGATGGTCCTCAGCAACCGCGCGTCTCACTTGCAAGCCGATATTGATCATTTGATAAAACGGAGGAAAAATTTGAGGATGCGCTCGAAGAATCCCGGGTTATCCTTGGCTTCCAAAGAACCCATCATCTTGAACGCAGAGTCGGTCACTTTGCCGGTCTTCAACTTAATGGCAGCCGCCGACTTTATAACCATGGCCCGCAGGTCTCCCTCCCCCACTTGCGCGAACAATTCAGCAGACCTTTCGTAGGCGGTGAGCGCTTCTTCATAACGCTTCAAACCTTCAAGCGCGGCTGCCATGTTCCCAAGCGCCATTGCCTGGCTTTTCACATCCTTCACGCCTTCATAAAACTTGTCGGTGCCAAGCACGGCATCCAGCGACTCTTGTGGTTTGCCCGCCTGCAACAATGCCACGCTCAGGTTATTCTTCATTTCGGCTGCGAGCAAACCGCTGCGCCCCAGGGTAAATCCCTCTGCGGCCTGGCGGAACAACTCTGCAGCTTCATCGAAGTTTCTGTTCATGAAGGCTTGTTTGCCTTGTTCGGCAAGTTGTGCGGGTTCAGGTGTCATGGGTTCTCTTTAAATTTTTCGGCGAAGCACAAGCCCGGTTTACAACCTAGAGGGTGATATCCAACAGCCCTTCGGCAACGGATCTTAATTTTTCCTTGGACATATCGCTGAGCTTCATGGCCAGTTCAATGTACGGCCGGTTGACAGGCTGACAGACAAAGTCTTGCATTTCCACGGGCAGTTCAAGGAATTTCTGCAGGGCGCGCTGGCTGTTCATCCATTGACCGACCGGTCCGCTTTGATCGAAGAAAGTCTCAATGCGAATCCCCATCGCAGAAAGCAAAATCTCAAGTTCAGGTACGGGGATGGCCCGCTCGCCCAGTTCGTATGCCTTTAAGAGCGATTGCGAGATGCCGGTCTTCTCAGACAACTGCCTGACCGACATATTCACATTGGTGCGTCCCTGCCTGAGCAGAGCGCCGATCATTCGATGACGAAGAGAGATCAGGCGCGAAGTATCGTTGGGCACCAGCGCGGGTGCGGAGTCTGATCGGGTTTCATTTCCCCAAAACTGGCTAAGCGGAAGTTTTAGGTAATAGACGAGCGTTTCAAGTTCAGGCAGAGAGGGAGCGCGTCGCCCCTCTTCATAAGCACGGAACAAGCCGGGCTTGATACCGATCGCATCAGCGCACTCTTTGATACTGCGGCGCTCCGCCATGCGGGCATCACGAATGAGTAAACCTAGTTTCTTCTCACGAATGGTGATCTGGGCGTTGTGCATTTTTCCTCTACTGCCTTTATTAATTGATAAACTGCGCTGAAACAAACTCAGTGCTTCAGGGTGTGCGAATTATAGCAGAGTGTATCAGCGCCGCGCGTTCTGAGAGAGCCTTGGCGCGAACACTTCTGCGCTGAGTTTGAATCCGGCCGCTTCGAGGCGCGGCGTAAAATTGGGGCGGATGCCCGTGGCGCTCACTTCCCCAAGGACCTTGCCATCGGAAGTAACTCCCGTTTGATTGAATTTAAATATATCGCTCAACACGATGATATCGCCTTCCATGCCAGCCACTTCGGTCACTGCGGTCACTTTACGCTGCCCGTCTTTCAGGCGAGTCTGCTGCACAATGAGATCCACAGCAGAGGAAACCTGCTGGCGTACCACCTTGAGCGGAAGGTCCATGCCGGCCATCAGCACCAGAGTTTCAATACGGGAAATGGCGTCGCGCGGCGTGTTGGCATGAACAGTGGTCAACGAACCATCGTGACCTGTGTTCATGGCTTGAAGCATATCCAGCGCTTCGCCGCCGCGCACTTCGCCGACTACGATCCGGTCGGGACGCATGCGGAGCGAGTTCTTCACCAATTCACGGATCGAGACCGCGTGCAATCCGTCTGCGTTGGCAGCTTTGGTCTCCATGCGCATCACATGATCTTGTTGAAGCTGAAGTTCGGCAGCGTCTTCAATGGTGATTATGCGCTCATTCTCTGGAATAAACCCCGACATGACATTCAAAAGCGTGGTCTTGCCTGACCCCGTGCCACCCGAGATGATTATGTTAAAACGCGCCTTCACGCACGCTTCCAAAAAGTCGGCCATTTGCCGGGTCATGGACCCAAAATCGACAAGGTCATCGACCTTTAATTTATCCTTTTTGAATTTGCGGATAGTGATGGAAGGTCCATCGATCGCGCACGGGCGGACCACAGCGTTGACGCGCGACCCATCCGGCAGGCGGGCATCCACGGTCGGGGAGTCAGAATCCACATGGCGCCCAAGCGGTGTGATGATGCGGTCAATGATCCTCAGAACATGGTCATCATCGTCAAAGGTGACCGTGGATTTGCTAAGCTTGCCTTTGCGCTCAACGAAGACCTTCTTGGGCCCGTTGACCATGATCTCCGAAACCTCTTCGTCATCCAACAACGATTGAATGGGTCCAAACCCGAGCAGCTCGTTCGTGACCTGATCGAATATCTGTTTCCGCAGATCATCTGGGAGTTTCACCTGGGTCTGATCGTAGATCAAGCGGATGCTCTTTTGTACAAATTCCTGGCGATGGTCCGGAGCGATCCCTTCCGCTTCGAGAGCGCGATTCAAATTATCAGCAAGATATTTCTTCAGACGGGAAAGGTCCTGCCCGGTCAGCCGTGACTGAGCGGAAGGATTAGGAGTCGCCATTGCCCGGCTCCTCCGAATTCTCATCGTCTTCGACAGGCATCAACCAAACTACTTGGGAACGTTGAACAGCCATGAACGGCGCGGTGAACAGCACCTTGTCATCAGCGCCATGCACGGTTGCCTGGGTCACTGCAAGAAATTTTTCTTCACGTTCAAGTTCATTCTTTAACCGTTCTTCATGGCGAACGTGGATCAAGCCGCGCACTATGTGAGTGGTGGTCTGGATCACTGCCGATACAGGCATTTTCTTTACAACCTCGGTATAGAACTTGCCCTTCTCATCATATTCGATTGTCATAGCGATACTCCTGTGAGGCTGATCCCCTTTGGGGATTCAGCAAGAAAAATCATCCCGCCCGCAATTTTCGCGCCTGAGTTGAGAGGTCTCGGGCAATATCTTTGAAGGCAAGCGCTGCTGTATGGTTGGGAAATTTCAACGAGAACGGCTGGCGCTGGTTATTGGCTAAGGTGAAATTATTTCCCATATAGGGAATGGCGTAGTTGATCGTGATCTCGAGCATCTTCTCGGCTTCCGCTTTGGATAAGCCTTCGAGTCCCACAGCACGATTCAGGATGGTGTACATGGAATCTGCGCTGATGGATTTGGTCTTCAAATAGTTCCACAGGGTCTTGGTCAATGAAACCGTGCTGAGGTCTGTGCTGACGATCAGGCTGACAAGATCAGCGCTCTGGATCAAAGGCAGGGTGATCTTCGAGAGCGAACGCCCGATATCGATCAATACATAGTCATAGGAGGCTTTTAGCCCCGCGACAACATCCACAATGCGGCCGGCATTAAGATGGTGACTGCTCTCAGGGTCGGGTGAACCTGCCAAAAGACTGAATTGCCACATCTTCATTTCCGCCAGATGTTCCTTGAAGAATTTAGGCGTGGTTTCGCTGGGCTGCATATCGGCTACGGTGATGATGTTTTGGTCGCCCTCGTACCCCACAATGGGAGCGATGGAACCGATCGGCAGCACCATATCCAGAACAGCGACGCGAGCCTCAGGGTGCGATTGTGCGATGTTCATGGCGAGGTTTGCACACAGGGAGGAAGTGCCCACGCCGCCTTTGGCACTTAAGAAGACAAGGAGTAACCCGCCCTCTTTGACAGATGCCACGGAAATTCCAAAGAGACGGTTGAGTGTTTCGTGGAGCAGCGCAACAGCCTGCCCCGATTTGGTAATGTAATCATTAAAGCCCGCATCCAGGCAGGGTTTAATGCGACCAATGCCCGGGTCGCTGCTGAGAGCGATGAGAGGCATTTGCGCTGTGCGATGGTCCTGCCTGAGTTTTCGGGCAATCTCTTCGCCGGTGATGTCTGAGATGGTGGGGTCAATTATGGCAGCGTCGGGACGGTCACGCCAGGCATAGATCAATCCTTCCTTGCCTGATGATGCCTGGATCACTACATATTTTTGTTCTGAAAGAGTGCGGGCAATAAAATTACGACTGGCTACATCGGAATCTACGATGAGGATCTTTTTTTCAGACATAAGGCGACCTTCCCGCGAATGGTGTAATTATCAGTATCAGGCTTCGATGGGAGGCATCAAATAACCCAACCCTGAACGTGTCACAATGTGGTGCGGGTTGTGAGCATCCTCTTCAAGCTTCTGGCGCAAGCGCGCGATACTCACCCACAGGATTTCCTTATCGTTCTTGTATTCGACACCCCACACGCTGGTCAACAGGTCTTCCGAAGTCAGTATCTTGCCGATGTTGTGGGCAAACTGCAAAAGCAGGCGGTATTCCGTGGCAGAGAGCGAGACTGGGGTTTCCCCGATCCAAACTTCCGCACGGGCAAAATCGATCTTCAGGTTCTCATGTGTGAAGAAGCGAGCCTGTCCCACTTCGGCGGGCGGCTGTGCGCGGCGCAAGACAGCCCGCACCCGCGCAAGCAACTCAGTGGCTGAAAAAGGTTTGACAAGGTAATCATCTGCGCCGAGATCAAGCCCACGCACACGATCCTGTTCTTCGCCCCGGGCAGTAAGGATCACGATCGGCACATTCGAAAACTCGCGTAAGCGCTGACACACTCCGAAACCATCGAGGCGGGGCATCATCACATCCAGCAAGACCAGGTCTATCGGCTGTGCAGAGAACACATCCAAAGCTTGCACACCATCCTGGGCTGTAGCCACTTCATAGCCTTCTGTGCGCAGGTTGGCTTCCAACAAGCGCAGGTATCGAGGTTCATCGTCTACGATCAAGATTCGTTTTGCCATACGGGATCTCCTTGCAAAAAAAGATAAAAGCAGATCAGATATCTGTCACTACTGGCAGTTCAATGATAAAAGTTGTACCCGCATCCAGAACGGACTCAACCCAAATCTTACCATGATGTGCCATAATAATTTGCTTGCAAATGTATAAACCAAGCCCTGTGCCGGTCACAGTCCGCTCACCGGGCACACGATAGAAGCGTTCGAACAAAAAGGGAAGATAATCTTCTGGGATGCCCTCACCTTTATCGGCGAAAGAGACCCGGACCTTATCCGTATGCGCGCTCAAGGTGATGAACAATTCAGAACCGGGGGCGTACTTCACCGCGTTACTGAAAAGATTCTCAAAGACCTGTGAAAGCCGAACCGCATCGCCATAGATGGGCGGAAGGGGAGAAATATCAAAGGAGATCTTCAGGTTGGGATAATGAGTGGTGACGCGTGTGGCAACATCGCGGATCAAGGCATCGATACGCACCAGCGAAAACTTGAACTGGATGGTCTTGCTCTGCAGCCGGGCGGACTCGAGCATATCCTCGATCAACTTCGCGAGCCGGTCTGCTTCCTCGTCAATGATGGTCAGGAACTCGCGCTGGGTTGCGTCATCCCAAATCGTATCCTGCCGCAATAGGCTGGTACTGTAGCCTTTGATGAAACCCAACGGCGTGCGAAGCTCATGCGAAATGGTGGAGACAAAATCATCCTGCAGGCGCATCTGGCGCTGCACCGAGTCCAACTCCGTGCGCGCTTCCTGCAAATCACGCCGTTCGATCAGCGCCGCTGTCCAAAAAGTTTGGAGCGCGGCGGTTTGGATGTGCAACTCGGTGTATTCAGGTCCGCCGAAGCGGATGAAGACCAGCGCGCCATTCAACTTTGAGCCGATAAAAAGCGGAAAGCCAAGCAGGTGTTCCATTTTCAAGCGGTCGGTTTGACGGCGGCGCGGTTCATCGAGAACCATCCGGCCCTTCTCCAAGACCGCGTGGGCAACGCCATACCCCCAGGCAGAATCAGCTTCGGCGGTCTTGCCGCGCCCCACTGCGCGCGCGTACGCCACTTCCAAGCCATTGGTGCGCGGGTCCTTGAGATAGACCGCAACATTATCAAAGACGAAGGACCCACGCAGGGACACGAACAGCGTATCGAGGGCGGTCTTCCAATCTTGCTTTTGTTGAACTTCCTGAAAGATCTTATGTAATTGTGAGAGGGTTTCTGAATCCATGGTCATTCGCGCACTGCCAGTAATGGGAATTTAAAGACCGATCCTTTACCCTCCACCGATTGAACATCCAGCAGGGAGCCGTGAGCTTCCACGATCTGCCGAACAAGGGATAGCCCAAGCCCGGTCCCCCCGTAATGACGGGTGGATGATCCATCGAGCTGATGGAAAGGCTCAAATATTTCGCTCAAACGATTGGGAGGGATGCCGATGCCTGTGTCGGTGACTGTGACAAGGACGAGGTTGCGCCCGTCTTCGCGGAGGGATACGGTCACGCTCCCGCCCGACTGGGTGAACTTGACACCATTATCAATAAGCTGATTCAACACCCAGCCGATCTTCTCGGGATCAGCCTGCACCGAAGGGATGTTCTCGGGGGCGAAACAGATGACCTTCACACCGCGCTCTTCTGCTTTGGTGGAGGCCGACTTCACCGCAAGCGAAGCGATGCGCCGAATATCCACTTCATTGAGTTTCATGCTCATCTCGCCGCGTGATGCAAGCGAGAACATGATGAGGTCTTCGATCATGCTTTCAAGTTTGTTCGTGGAGCGCTGGCTGACCTGCAGGGCGTGCCTTTGTTCTTCTGAAACATCGCCCAGCGAACCCGTGACCAGCAGTTCCAGATAACCTTTGATGTGAGTCAGCGGAGTGCGTAACTCATGCGAGATGTTGGCAATAAAGTTCGCCTTCATCTGGCTGAGCTCAGAAAGCCGCTCGAGGGCTTCATTCAATTCCGAGGTACGTTCCTTGACACGCTGCTCCAGATTTCGATTCGCTGCCTGCAAGGCGGAGCGCAGTTGAATGATCTGCTCGGTCACAACCTCATCGAGGGAAACACGGTCAAGCATATTCAAGTCCATTAGTGCCTGACCCAGCAAACAATGCTTCCCTGCGGCGAGTTTTTCCTGTTGATAGGCCAGGGCGTTATGCAAATCCTCTTCGGTGATAAGTCCTTTTTGAACAATATATTCCCCGAGGCGGGGGATGAGCATTTCAGGCGTAAGTTTTGGGAGACTCTTGGTCATGGATTTCCTCCGATCGGGTTAGTCGATCACCCAATCTCCATTAATCATGACGCCTGCGGGACTCATTGTCAATAGCTCATCAGGGTCGATGGTGAAGATATCTTTTTCAAGCGCGATCAAATCGGCGTGACAGCCATCTGCCAGTTTGCCAAGTCGCTGCTCGGCATTGGCGGCGTAGGCGGCACCCACCGTGTAGGCGGAGACTGCCTCAGCGATGGATAATTTCTGTTCGGGGTACCAGCCTTTGGCGGAGGGCGATCCGTCTGCCCGACGGCGGGTGACCGCGGCGTGCAATCCCAAAAACGGATTCGGGGATTCAACGGGCGCGTCCGATCCAAATGCGAGATGAGCGCCGTGATCGAGTTGAGTCCGCCAGGCGTATGCCAGCGCAGAGCGCTCGCCCCACAATCGATCAGCGGCGAGCATGTCAGACGGCGCGTGGATTGGCTGCATGGACGCGATCACGTTGAGCCGGGCGAGGCGCGCCGCATCATCAGGATGAAGCACCTGCACATGCTCAATTCGGTGACGCAAATGCGGCAGATTTTTTTCGGTTTCATACTTGCGGAGTTGTTCGTACGCTTCGAGGACTTCGTGATTGGCGCGGTCGCCGATGGCGTGGACGGTCATGCTCAAGCCAACGTCTGCGGCGCGGCGGCAATGCTCAAAGAGTTCTTCGCCGTCCATGTTGAGGATGCCGCGATTCTGACTGGCTTCATCGCCCGCATACGGTTGGAACATGGCGGCAGTGCGCGGACCGAGCGCGCCATCCATAAAACCTTTGACAGAACCGATCCACAACCAATCATTGCCGAAACCGGTGCGAAGTCCGAGTTTGTTGGCGTGGTCGAGGTCATCGAGCGGAAGGTTCTTGTTGACCCGTAGTTTTAGTTTTCCCTGCTGGTTCAAGCGCTGTAAAGCCATGAAACAGGTTCGGCGGTCAAAGTCATGCACGCCGGTCAAGCCCATTTTCCAAAAGATGGGTTGCGCTGACTCAATGGCAGTTGCAACTGTCTCCACCGATGGTTCGGGGACAACACTGGCAACAAGGGTCATCGCGGTTTCAAGCAGAATGCCTGTGGCGCGGCCTGACGCATCACGGTTGATCACTCCATCCTTTGGGTCGGGAGTATTGCTGGTAATGCCAGCAATTTTCAGCGCGGACGTGTTTGCCCACGCGGCATGCAAAGATTTGATGGTGAGATAAACGGGATTGTTCGGCGCAAGCGCATCCAACTCGGCGGCGGTCGGAAGTTCGCGGGTGTCTGTCCATTCGTTGTGATTCCAGCCGTGACCAAGAATCCACTCGCCGGGTCTGGCTTGCTTTGCACGTTCCGCCACACGGCGCAGACATTCCGCTTTGGTCGTGGTCTCGCAATCGATGTTCTTGAGCGCCAGCGCGTAATACTGCAAATGCAGGTGGGCATCTGTCAACCCTGGCAGAATGGTCATGCCTTGCATGTCGCGCCTTTGCACCTTGCCATGCGCGATGGACTCAAGTTCGTCCTTCTCCCCCACCGCGATGACGCGCCGATTACCGATCAACAGGGCAGATGCCCGCGGGTGGGATTCATCGAGCGTGTGAATGTTTGCGTTATGGAGGAGTTTCATATGGTTTTCAGATCAGATCATTTTTTCCAACAGCGCGTCAAGTTCTTCATCTGAATAGTAATAGATGGTGACCGTGCCGCCTTTTTTGCCGTGCTTCAAAGCGACCTTCGTACCGAGGCTGCGCTGGAGCCGCTTTTCAACATCGCTCACGTCCGCATTTTTGACCTGCTTCTTCACTTTGACAGGTTTCTGCCCCGAAAGTTTTCGCACGTACTCCTCGGTCTGGCGCACATTGAACGACAGATTGATCACCGTCTGCAAAGCGGATGTCTGCGCCTTTTGCGTGGTCAACATCAACAACGCGCGCGCATGACCTTCGGTGATCTGCCCATCGACAAGCGCCTGTTTGACTGCGTCTGCAAGCCCGAGCAGGCGCAGGGTATTGGTCACAGCCACGCGGCTCTTGCCCACCCGCTTGGCAACCGCTTCGTGAGAGAGACCGAATTCCTCCACCAACTGGCGATAGGCTTCGGCTTCTTCCATTGAGTTCAAGTCAGCGCGCTGGACATTCTCGATCAACGCGATCTCCAACAGTTCCTGATTGTTCGCCTTGCGCGTGATGACCGGCACGGTGCGCAGCCCCGCCTTCTGCGAAGCCTGCCAGCGGCGCTCTCCTGCGATGAGAATGAAAGTCCCATCGGGTTTGGGCATGACGATCAAAGGCTGGATCACGCCGTGCTCACGGATGGATGCCGCCAATTCCTCAAGCTCTTCCTGCTTGAAGTGGATGCGCGGCTGATGCGGATTCGGCTTGATCGCATCCACCGCGACCTGCTGCACGCCGCCGCCCGCGTTCGTCCCTGTATTTGCGGGTGCATTCTTCCCGCCTGTCGGGATGAGAGATTCCAGTCCTTTACCGAGTCCAGTTCGTTGAGCCATTTTCGATTCCTTCTCTAATACTTTTCCACGCAGTTGCAGGGGAAACTTTAAAATTATTCCTGCGTCTGCCTTAAACTCTATTTATCGCCCTTCAACAATTCCTTCGCCAAAGCCTCGTACGCCACCGCGCCAACGGATGTGGGCGCGTACGCCGAGATGGGAAGTCCATACGAAGGCGCCTCCGCCAGACGGATGCTGCGCGGAATGACGCTCTTGAAAACCTGGTTGGGAAAATGCTTGTTCACTTCTGCCACCACATCGGCAGCGAGATTCGTGCGGCTGTCGAACATCGTGAGCACCACGCCGCGCACGGTCAACTCGGGGAAGAGCAGCGAACGGACCCGTTCAATGGTCTGCGTCAATTGTCCCAGGCCTTCGAGCGCGAGATACTCGCACTGCACAGGGACAATGACCCCATCCATTGCCGCCATCAAACCGTTCACGGTCAGCAATCCCAGCGAAGGCGGACAATCAATAAGAATGTAATCGAACTTCTCCGCGAGCGGCGCAAGCGCTTTTCGCAAACGCACTTCACGCGCCAGTTCATCCACAAGTTCCACTTCCGCGCCCGCCAGCGAAGGCGAAGACGGAAGTAGGGATAGCTTCAATCTTTCATTCAGCAGCACATAGGATGCAATGTTCACGTCGTCGAGCAGGGCTTCATAGGTCCCGCCCTGCACGTTAAGCTTATCCACCCCCAAACAGGAAGTGGCATTTGCCTGCGGGTCCAGGTCCACAACGAGCACGCGCTGTCCCAAATGGGCAAGGTACGCGGCAAGGTTGATGGTGGTCGTGGTCTTGCCCACGCCGCCTTTTTGATTCACAAGCGTATAAATACGCGTCACGATAATACCTCCATCAAACATTCATCGACTTCCTTTGAAGTCGGAATTCCATTCAAGCCAGCACGGGTCACCGAGCGCGCCGCAAGCTGGGTCGCAAAACGCGCCGCCTCCCACGGGTCCCGTGTATGAAACAACCGCACAAAGAACGCCGCCGCAAAAATATCGCCCGCGCCCGTCGCGTCCACTTCGATCATGGGCGTTGGACGAAAACGCCGCCGGTCGCCATTCCAATGCAAGACAGCGCCCAACTCCCCTTCCGTCATGCATAGGATGCGGGTCTGGTGCGCCATCTCTTCGACAAGTTCGAGATCGCGGTCCACATCTTCCACGCTCATCACAACCGCTCCCGCCCGACCGAGGACTTGATCCTTGTTTTCCCAGGCAGTTGCCCTCACCTGTCCATTCTCATCCCAGGCGCGCATCCATCCCTGCGGAGTGACTCCCAACAGCGAGCCTGACATTTTTTCAACGAACGAAGAGTCCAACTCCTGTGCAATGGGCGCAAGGTGGATGATCGGCGCGCTGCGCCAAACCTGCGGGATGTGCTCTGCCAACAGCGGCGCGGCTTGATGATGCAGAACCTGCCTGCGTCCGTTGTCTGTTTTTATATTTTCAAAGGTGGTGCTGTGCTCCGAAGGGACGTTCACAATATGAATGCCCCCCAATGCCTGAAGCGGAGCGTCCTTCCCCGATGATGTGACGATGCCCACACGCAACCCCAATGCTCTCGCAGTCAACGCGGAGTAGGCAACCGTGCCGCCGAGTTGAATACCCTTCGGCGTGATATCTTCAGCCACATGACCGACAATGAGATAATCCACGGGTTGTAGCGAAACAAGCTCAAGCATGGATGAATTATACCGTAGGGGTAAAAAGATAAGGATGAAGGATGAAAAAGACCGCCTCACGGCGGTCTAATTTTTGATCTGGGTTTATTCCTTCGGCAGGATGACCACTTTGCGGTGCGGCTCTTCGCCCACACTTTCAGTGGTGACCGCGGGATGCCCGCGCAACTCAATGTGGATCGCGCGGCGTTCGCTGGCGGTCATGGGTTCGAGCGTGGCTTTGCGTCCGCTCTTGATGACCTGATCCACCATGCGCAGGGCGATCTGCTTGACCTGCTTCTCACGGCGTTCACGATAGCCTTCCACATCCACCACCAACTGCACCCACTGCTGGGTCTGCTTGCCGACGATCAGCGAAGCGACATACTGCAGGGCATTCAAGGTTTCGGCCTGACGTCCAATGAGGGCGCTCAAGTTGTCGCCGCGCACATCCACCTGAATACTGCGGCGGTCGTCTGTGCTCGATTCATCGTAATGCGCGGAGACTTGCGCCTGCATGCCGAGGTGATGGATCAACTTGGAAACCACCGCTTCGGATGTATCGAGCACGGGGTCGGCATCACTGGATACTCTTTCGATCTTCTTAATAGGTGCAACAGGCTGTGATGGTTGCTGTTGCGCCTGCGCCGGTTTCTTTTCGGTCTGGCGCTGCCTGGGCTGAGGCTTGGATTCCGGTTTTGGCGCACGAGGTTCTTTTGCTTTGGGCGCTGATTCTGCTTTTTTCGCAGGAGCAGGCTTCGGCTTGGGCGCGACGCGGGGCGCAGCAACCGCAGGCTCAACTTCTCCGGCCGGCGGGTTGACGGTCAGGCGCACGCGCACCTGTCTCCCGCCGAGTCCGAATAATCCCTTGCTGCCCGAATCCAATACTTCGACTGAAACGGCATCGGCCGTGAGTCCCAATTGAGCCAGTCCCTGGAGCAGGGCTTCTTCAACTGTCGGGGCAATGATCTCAAGCGTGGTTCTATCGCTCATGGTGCCTCCCTATTTTTTAGACGGCTTGTTATTGGTGTTCTTGTTTCCACCGGGCAGCAAATTTCTCCAATTGGCTCGCCCAGTGGCGGCGTATTGGGCGATGCCCAGCAGGTTGCTTGTAATGAAATAGACCGAGATGCCCGAGGCGAAGTTCAGGGCGAACCAGCCAAGCAGGAGGGGCATGTAAATGCTCATCATGTTCGACATCTGCGCGCTCTGGTCGTTGGGGTTGGAGGATGTGGGCATGGTCAACTTGGACTGGATGTAAGTTGTGATCGCAACAATGACCGCAAGGGTCGGCAGGGCAAAGCCGAGGATCTGGATCGATTCAGGGCGGCCGAGATCCATCCACAAGAATTTGCTGTTGAGGGGGATGATGCCTTCCACGTTCTGGAAGGGGTAGATGGTGCGCGCAAGTTTGAGCATGTCGAAAGGGGTGATGGAAAGCGCGCGGGTAATGCTTTGATACAGACCGATGATGATCGGGAACTGGATCAGGGTGGGCAAACAAGAGGCAAAGGGATTGATACCTTTTTCCTTGTAAATACGCATTTGTTCCTGCGCGAGTCTTTCGCGGTCTTTGGCGTATTTCTTTTGGATCTCCTGCCATTCCTTGTCGTTGTTCAGTTCCTGCATGGCTTGAGCGCCTTTAACCTGCGAAGCGTTCAAAGGCCAGGTGATGACCTTGATGAGAATGGTAAAAAGTATGATCGCCAGACCAAACATGTGCGGGCTATGACCAAGAATGTCATAGATCCACAATAAAAGATTGGTCATGGGGTTGATGATAATGGTATCCCACATGGGTTTGTTTCCTTATTTTTCCGGTGTGAACGACCAGGCCTGCTTGCCATCCGCATCATACGCGGCAAGGACAATATCGGCTTGATACGGCGCAGCGAGGATCAACTCGCCTGAAAGAACGGGCGTAGTGTAGAGCTTTCCGCCAACTTCCTTCGACCAGACGGTGCTCCCCTCTCGATCCAATGCGATGAGGGCTCCCGCTTCGGTCGCAACGTAGATCTGGTCACCCGCTACAAGCAGACTCGCCACCACCGGTCCGCCCGGCTGGACTTCCCAATTCTGGCTGCCGCTCGCGAGATCCAGCGAATAGACCGTTCCATTAAGATCGGCGTAGTACAGGGTCTCGCCGTCAATGACAGGAGAACCCCAGATCCAATTGCCGGCTGTGGAAAGAACTTCCTGACTGCCATTCGGTTTTACAAGCTCAATCTTGGAAGCAAAAGAGCCTGCGATCACGCCATCACCATTCACAACGGGGCTGCTGG
>JAGNWT010000027.1:0-23592 GCA_017985935.1 Anaerolineales bacterium
CCTACAATCTGGCGATCGCGGATTTCTTCCACGCGCCCGAGGTGAGAGAGGTGGACGCGAGCGGCTGGACGTTGCAGGCGGGGCAGGTGATCCGCGTGAGGGTGTTGGACGATGTGCAGGTGTCGCAAGTAACGCTGATGATCCACGATGGGATGGGCGAGGTCTTTGAGCAGGGCAATGCAACGATGGCAGACGGGGGTTGGTGGGTGTACGCGACAACGGCAGCGGCGGAGGACGGGGCGAAGTTGAAAGTGACGGCGCGCGACCTGCCCGGGAATGTGGTGGTGTTGGATTGGGAAGGATAGTGAGTAATAAGTAATGAGTAAGCAGACCTCCGAGGTTACCTGCCCCTGAATGGGGTCGAGACCTCGGAGGTCTTTGGGAACCTTGACCGGTTGTGTAAGGGGTCGGGTACAATTGAGAACGTAGCGGGGAGTGACCCTGCCAAAAATATTTGACTGACAGCAAGCGGAGATATGAATGGCTGAAAACAACGACCTCGAAAAAACCTTATGGCAAGCCGCGGACAAAATGCGCTCCAACATGGATGCGGCGGAATACAAGCATGTTGTTTTGGGCTTGATCTTTCTCAAGTATATTTCCGATGCCTTTAATGGGATGCATGCACAACTGGTCGAAGGGAAAGGTGAATTCGAAGGTGCAAACCCCGAAGACCCCGACGAGTATCTGGCGAACAATGTTTTTTTCGTACCTGAACTATCACGGTGGGACTATTTGCAGGGACGCGCAAAACTTCCTGAAATTGGCAAAGACCTTGATGACGCTATGGATGAGATTGAAAAAATCAATCCATCCTTGAAAGGCGTGCTCCCCAAAATCTATGCCGACCCCGAATTGAACAAACAACGCCTTGGTGAATTGATCGACCTGATCGGCACCATCGGATTCAACCAAGAGGGACATCAAGCAAAAGATTTACTTGGCAGAGTGTACGAATACTTCCTCGGTCAATTTGCGGACGCGGAAGGCAAGAAGGGCGGACAGTTCTACACGCCCGAAAGCATTGTGAAGTTATTGGTGGAGATGCTCGAACCCTACAATGGACGTGTGTATGACGGCTGTTGCGGCAGCGGTGGCATGTTCGTACAGAGCGAAAAATTCGTCTTGAACCATCAAGGCAATATCAAGGACTTGTCCATCTTCGGACAGGAATCCAACCCCACCACCTTGCGCCTTGCCAAGATGAACCTCGCCATTCGCGGCATTGACGCCCAACTCGAACTCGGCGATACCTTCCTGAACGACAAACACCCCGACCTGAAAGCGGACTTCATCCTTGCCAATCCCCCATTCAATATCAGCGATTGGAGCGGAGAGCAATTGCGTGATGATGTGCGCTGGAAATACGGTGTGCCGCCCACGGGCAATGCAAACTATGCATGGCTGCAACACTTTATTCACAAACTCAGTCCGAATGGAACGGCGGGCATCGTGCTTGCCAATGGAAGTATGAACAGCAACACAGGCGGGGAAGGCGAAATTCGCAAGAATATGATCGAAGCAGGGCTCGTTGACTGCATGGTAGCTTTACCTTCGCAGTTGTTCTACAACACACCGATTCCCGCCAGCCTATGGTTCTTGTCTCGAAATAAAACGAACCACAAATTTCGCAACCGCTCGAATGAAATTCTATTCATTGACGCTCGCAAACTGGGTGAGATGACTAATCGCCGCAATAAAAAGTTGACTGATGAAGATATTGTCCTTATCTCAGGCACATATCACGCTTGGCGCAACAAAGGTGGGGAATATCAAGATAAAGCAGGGTTCTGTAAATCCGCCACATTGGACGAAGTGCGAAACAATAACTATGTGCTTATGCCAGGGCGTTATGTAGGCACAGAAGAAGCCGAAGATGATGGTGTGCCTTTCGATGAAAAGATGAATGCACTGACGGCTAAACTTGCCGAGCAGTTTGCCAAAGGCGCAGAACTGGAAAAGAATATTCGTGAGAATTTAGTGGGGATTGGGTATGAGTTCTAACGGATGGAGGAAATATAAACTTGGAGAACTTGGGAAATTAGCTAGAGGGAAATCAAAACACAGACCAAGGGATGCCGCCTTTTTATACGGCGGACCATATCCATTTATTCAAACAGGCGACATAAAATCATCTAACCACAAGATTTATAAATATAGCCAGACTTACAGTGAATTTGGATTAGCGCAAAGCAAGCTCTGGAAGGAAGGAACAATAGCCATAACAATCGCGGCTAATATCGCAGAGACGGGTATCTTAACTTTCCCTGCCTGTTTTCCAGATAGTGTTTTGGGATTTGTTGCGGATAAAGAAAAGTGTGATATTGAGTTTATGGAGTATTTGTTACAGCATTACAAAAAACAAATACAGAGCCATGCAGTCGGGTCAGTCCAAGACAACATCAACTTGGGTACATTTGAAAATGTCGAATTTGATATTCCATCTCTTCCTATCCAACGCCGCATCGCGGACATTCTCTCCGCACTGGACGAGAAAATCGAACTCAACCGTCAAACCAATGCCACACTGGAAGCCATTGCACAGTCCATTTTTAGGGAGTGGTTTGTGGACGGAAAAGATGTTGAGAATTGGAAAGTAGGCAAGTTAGAAGAGATTGTTGACATTAATATGGGGCAATCGCCATCGGGAAAGAGTTATAACCAAAACGGTGAAGGCATTATATTTTTTCAAGGAAAAGCAGAGTTTGGCTTTCGGTTTCCAACCGTAGATAAATATACGACTGAGCCAAAGAAATTTGCCAAACCTTTTGATACGCTGTTAAGTGTTCGTGCGCCTGTTGGAAGCATAAACATGGCTTCGGAAAAATGTTGTATTGGGCGTGGTCTTGCCGCTATAAGTGGCAAAAACAACGTGTGGTCTTTCACTTTCTACCTTCTTAAAAGCTTAGAAGAACATTTCAATTCGTACGAAGGAACAGGAACCGTTTTTGGATCTATCAACAAAAAAGAGTTGGAAAATATCACGGTTGTTATTCCACCCCAAGAAACCATCTCAGAATTTGAAAGGATTGTAAATCCAATAGATATGGCGATTTTCAATCTTGAACAACAATCCGCCACATTAGCGTCTCTGCGCGACACTCTCTTGCCGAAGTTGATGAGCGGAGATATTGAAATAACTAACAACTAGGAGGAAATAACATGGCACGAGATTGGGAAGCTACCTTTCGCGAATGGTCAAAACCATCAAGCGATACAGAAGAACAGAAATGCAGTAACACTGAAAAAATGATTAGGGCGGCAATTTCTGAAAGCCCCACTCTGTCAAAACGAAATATTGATGTATTTGCACAAGGGTCTTACAAGAATAATACGAATGTCCGCCAAGATAGCGATGTAGATATTTGTGTTTGTTGCAGAGACGTGTTTTATGATGATCTATCATCGGACGGTTCAATTACAAAAGAAAGCATGAACTTTACATTATCAGATTATGATTATTCGAGATTCAAAAGTGAAGTTGAAGCTGCCCTAGTTGCAAAGTTTGGACGGAGCATGGTAACAAGGGGAAATAAAGCGTTCGATGTCCATGCTACAAGTTATCGGGTTGATGCAGATGTTGTACCTACTTTTGAGCACAGAAGATATTATAGAGATTACTCTGGGCAGATCAGATTCCATAGAGGAACTCAATTACACCCAGACAAAGGCGGAAAGATTATCAACTGGCCAGAGCAAAATTATGATAATGGCGTTGGTAAAAACAAAGACACAAGCAATAGATTCAAATTTATTACCAGGGTGATAAAACGTCTAAAAAACGAAATGGAAGAAAAGAATATATCTCAAGCAAAGCCTATTCCGTCATTCTTGATAGAATGCCTCGTGTGGAACACGCCAAACCCAAACTTTGGAAATTATCAATACACAACAGATGTACGTAACATGTTAGCGCACACCTTCAATCAAACGATTGCATTTGAAACCTGTAAAGAATTGAGGGAAGTTAACGAACTAAAATACTTATTCTACGGACAGGCTTGGACTTGGCAACAAGCTCATGATTTTCTTTCTTCTGCTTGGAACTACATTGGATTTGAATAAGGATTACTCATGATTACCGAAATCCAACTATCAACATTAGTGTTCTTTGTCGCTGTGATTTGGGGTGTCTCACTTGTATTGCAAGGCACGCCACTTTCATTTGATTTATTGAAGCCATTTACTAATGTAACTGGGGTATTGGTATTGATTCTTGCCTTCTTTGATAAATGGGCATGGCATTGGAAAATCTTTTATCCTTGGTTGGTTTCAACTCCTTATATTGAAGGTACTTGGAAGGGAAAAGTTAAGTCAAGCTGGATAAACCCAGAAACAGCGCAAGGCATCGATGATATAGAAGCGTATTTGGTTATAAGGCAGAAATTTTCAACGATTCATGCACGCCTTATCACCAAGGAGTCAAACTCTGAGTTACTAACAGGTGAAATCATCAAGAATGCTGATGAAACATGGCAATTTGTTGGTGCTTACAGAAATACACCAAAAATATCAATTAGAGATAGAAGTCCTATTCACCACGGGGCAATTATGTTGCAAATAAAAGGACAACCGCCAATCGGGCTTGAAGGGCAGTATTGGACTGATCGAAACACGCAAGGTGAAATAACTTTTTCAGGTTATAACAGTAAGAAGTTTTATGATTTCGGCACTGCCAGTAGCGCTCGCTACCCAAAGAGACAAGATAAATGAAACTCTACGAATCCGAAATCGAGCAAATTGCTCTTGACCTTCTCCAAAACGAGAACAGTTACAAGATTCGCTTTGGACCCGATCTCGCCGAAGGGGCGGGCAAAGAACGCTACTATAATGAAGTCGTTTTGTCTGCGCGTTTGCGTTCTGCTATTGACCGCATCAATCCCAATCTTCCCGCTGGCGCAAGAGATGACGCTTTCAAGAAGGTCATGCGCTCAGCGGCATTGACCGTCATTGATAACAACGAAGCCTTTCACCGTCTGCTGGTGGATGGGGTAGATGTCAAATTCAGCGTTGGCGATGGCAAGACACGCACTGATAAAGTCTGGTTGGTTGATTTTGCAAATCCTGAAAATAACGAATTTCTGGCGGTCAATCAATTCACAATCATCGAGAACAACGCCAACAAGCGCCCTGATATTGTGATCTTTATCAACGGCTTGCCTTTAGTGGTGATCGAATTGAAGAATGCTACCGATGAAAACGCCGATGTCAGCGCGGCGTTCCGTCAATTGCAGACCTATCAACATGTCATCCCTTCCCTGTTTACCTATAACGCCTTCCTCGTCATCAGCGATGGCTGGTTTGCCAAAGTCGGCACGATCTCCAGCGATTATCCGCGCTTCATGGAGTGGAAGACGGCGGACGGCAAAACGATTGCCGATTCCAAGACCCAACCCGAACTCGAACCGCTGATAAAAGGTCTGTTCAACAAAAAGACCCTGCTGGATGTCATTCGTCACTTCATCGTTTTTGAAAAGACCCGAGAGAAAACCGTCAAGAAGATCGCCGCCTATCATCAATATTATGCGGTCAACAAGGCGATCCTTTCCACACTCCGCGCTTCCGCCGCCAACGACAAATCCGTGCGTGAAGACCCCGCCGAATATGGCTTGCCCAGCGTCGAAGAACAACCCATTGGCGATAAACGCGCGGGCGTCATCTGGCACACGCAAGGCAGCGGCAAGAGCCTTTCGATGGTCTTTTACACGGGCAAACTGGTGCTGGCAGAGGCGATGAACAATCCCACCATCGTGGTGCTCACCGACCGCAACGACCTCGACCAGCAACTCTTCGAGACCTTCAGCAATTGCCAGAGCTTGCTCCGTCAATCGCCCGTCCAAGCCGCCAACCGTGACGAGCTAAAGAAACTGCTTGCCGTGGCATCGGGCGGCATCGTCTTTACCACCATTCAAAAATTCCTGCCCGAAGAAAAGGGCGGGGTATATCCCCTGCTCACCGACCGCCGCAACGTGGTCGTCATTGCGGATGAAGCCCATCGCAGTCAATATGACTTCATCGACGGCTTCGCCAAGAACATGCGCGACGCCCTGCCGAACGCTTCTTTCATCGGGTTTACAGGTACGCCCATCGAAATGGCGGATCGCGACACTCAGGCAGTCTTCGGTAATCACATCGACGTCTACGACATTCAACAAGCCGTGGAAGATGGAGCGACGGTTCGTATCTACTACGAAAGCCGTCTCGCCAAAATCGAGCTTTCCCCCGCTGACCAAAAGATTCTCGATGAACGCGTGGAAGAAGTCACCGAAGATGACGAACTCACCGAACGTCAACGCCGCTTCGCCAAATGGACAAGCGTTGAGTCTGTGGTGGGAAGTGAACCACGCATCAAACAAGTCGCTGCTGATCTGGTGACCCACTTTGGGCAACGTCTCTCCGCCTCCGATGGCAAAGGCATGATCGTCTGCATGTCCCGCCGCATTTGTGTGGAAATGTATAAAGAGATCGTCAAACTCCGCCCTGATTGGCACAACTCCGACGATGACAAAGGCGCGATCAAGGTCATTATGACAGGTTCCGCCAGTGACCCGCTCGACTGGCAGGAACACATCCGCACCAAGGGACGCCGCAAGTCCATTGGCGATAGATTGAAAGACCCTAAAGACCCGCTTAAACTCATCATCGTCCGCGATATGTTCCTGACGGGTTTCGATGCTCCTGCGCTTCATACCATGTATATTGACAAGCCCATGCAGGGTCACAACCTGATGCAAGCCATCGCCCGTGTCAACCGTGTCTTTGGCGATAAAGAAGGCGGCTTGATCGTCGATTACATCGGCATTGCACAGGACTTGAAAAATGCGCTGGCTGTCTACGCCGCCCGCAAAGGTCGCGGCGACATCAAGCATGACCAGGAAGAAGCCGTTGCCAAAATGCTGGAGATTTACGAAGTCACAGCCAATATGTTTGGCAAGTTTGACTATCGCAAATACTTCACGCTGCAACCGAAAGACAAACTATCCTTCATTCTTGATGCGGCTAATTACATTGCAGAACTCACCGAAGAAAAAGAAGGTCAGACTGTACACAATGGCAAGGAACGCTTCAAGAGCAATGTCATTCTCTTACAAACAGCCTTTGCCCTGTCTGTGCCCAATCCTAAAGCCTTTGAAATCCGCGATGACCTTGCCTTCTTCCAAGCCATCAAAGCCCGCTTCAACAAGTTTGACGATCAGACCAAGACCCGCACCAACGAAGAGATCGAAACCGCCATTCGGCAGATCATCAATGACGCCATTATTTCCAGCGAAGTGATCGATGTCTTCGACGCGGCAGGCATCCGCAAACCTGATATTTCCATCCTCTCGGATGAATTCCTCGATGAAATCCTGCACATGGAACGCAAGAACCTTGCGCTGGAACTGCTAAAACGCCTGCTCAACGAAGAAATCAAGACACGAAGTAATTTCAATTTAGTACAAGGCAAGAAATTCTCTGAAATGCTCGCCGAAGCCGTCAAGCGTTACCAAAACGGCTTGATTACCTCTGCGCAAATCATTGAAGAACTCATCAATCTTGCCAAAGACATCCGCGAAGCCGATAAACGCGGCGAACAAATGAACCTCCGCGTGGATGAACTCGCCTTTTATGACGCTTTGGCTGATAATGCCACCGCCGAGTCAGTGTTGGGTGATGTCACTCTCAAACAAATTGCTCATGAACTGGTGGAGAGCGTGCGCAAGAATACATCCATTGACTGGCAATTGAAGGAAAGTGTCCAAGCCAAATTGCGCGTGATGGTGAAGAGGATATTGAGAAAGTATAAATATCCACCCGATGACCCGTCCACGGGCGAATATACTGTGTCTGTTACGAAGGTATTAGATCAAGCAGAGCTATTGGCTGATTTCTGGACGAAGGAAGGATAATACGAAAAATAGTAAAACTTTCGTGCGACCTATTCGCCCGCGCTTTCCTAGAAGGAAGGGCGAAATCGTCGCCCGTATCGAGCGCGAGCGATCCATTGTGGAGAGAAAGATATGAGCAAAAAAGACAACACAATAAGCGATTTCATAACACTCTTTAATGCATTTTGGTATCGAGACTTTCCACTATCTCAAGCCTACAAAAAACTGGGTAGCCGTGCAGAATGGACAACCCATATTGGTAGTTGCGTAAAGTCTTGTGCGGAGATGCTTGGCTATTTCACTTACTTCGAAAGCGGTATTAGGACTGATGCGGTCATTAAAGACAATGTCGGTAACGACATTGCTCACATTGAATGGGAATGGTGGGAGCCACATACCAAGAAAGTAAATGAAATAAAGAAATTATTTTCGGAAAAGAGTCGTGCTAAGTTTTCCGTTCTCTTCTCGTATAGCAGGCAAAATGATGGGAAGAATACGCACGTAAAAAACATAAAGAGTATTCAAAAACAATGGGGCAATGGGCCTTATCCGCTGGTCGTTTTTCTGATCACGTTTAACTATGAGAGTAGCACTAGATGGTTTAATGAATTAGAAACATATCTGGTAAAAGACGGAAAAATGAAGAAAGTAAGAAACCAGCCCGCACTTCCTTGGTGTAAAACGGGAACTCGCTGGGAAGTTAGCTGAGTAGATAAGGTTGAGATCGCAGAGAAGAAAACATGAGCAGGTGATACGTAGATTTGGCGATAAGGTGATCCCCGCAAGGGGATAATGCGAGCGAGTGCGGAAAGGGTAAGAAGATGGGCGACACCACAGACCTCTTTTTTCAGATTGTTCTATTCTCCGCAAGCATCCTGCTTGGGATCATTGTTCCCTTGCTAAAGAAGAACTTTCAAAAGAGAATGGCGATAGTATTTGCCATTCTCTTTTTCTCATCATCGGTGGCTTGGATATTTTATGAAATTGGGAAAAATCAAGCATCCATCGGCGGTGAACCCACACAAACAACTGCAAATGCAACCCCAACCCAATCCCCCATTGTCTTGGAGCCGACATGGATCGGTTCAGATAAACCAATCCTGATCTTCTCCAATCAGGTTATTGTTCAAGCCACAACAATTTATACTACACCGGGATACCATGAATTAGATTACGCCGGGGTCAAAATTGTCCTGCCAGAAAATGTCGTTATGGAAAATCGATACTTGAAAAGAGGCGAACGGGTGTATTTTTCTTACCGGGAGATTAATTATTCGATCACCATTCTGGATATCAAATCAACAGAAATTAAAGTGAGTATCGAAGAAATACTAGAGTAAAAACATTAGTTGAAAAGACGACAACCCAAAAAAACATCCGTGATAAAGAAAGGATGGCAAAATGAGCGCCAAGTCAAAAACCAGGAAAGATATGACCGCCATCATCGTTGCGATGATCGCGGCGGCGGCGACGCTGGTTGCCGCCCTCATTGGTCTGGCAACGCCGCTGGTCGAGTCACTGGCAGGCAAGGAAGCGACCGTCCCGCCAGATGCGGCTCTCAAGTCCGCAACGACGCTTGGGTCCACGCCCATATTGCTGCAAGATGACTTCAGCATTAACCGCGGTCTGCTGGTGTGGGATACTGAAAGATCATTTGGCGGGGTGATGGACGGCGTGTACCGTATGGGGGTCAAGGGTCCGCACATTGTCACATGGCGGGTGTATCACGGGCTGAACATCAGCGATTTTGCGCTCAAGGTCAACATCTTGATGCCGCAATCTACAAAGTTATTTTCGTGCGGGGTCGTGTTCCGCAAGAGCGATGGAGGGCGATACCTGTTCGGAGTCAACAACGACCGCAGTTACGAGTTCATCAAAGTCACCGCCTCGGGGGAGGAGATCACCATGATCGATTGGGTGACGCATTATGCAATTAAAGACCACGGGACAAATCAATTGGAGGTCACAGCCATTGGGGATGTGATCGAACTATCCATCAACGGCGAAAAACTGGATACCCTGCTGGACGACACCCACTCCACGGGCGAGGTTGGGTTTTACACTTCCACATATGGCGGCGGGGAGGAGATCATCGTGGAGTTTGACGACCTGCTGGTGGAAGAGCGGTGAGGGGAAAAGACAAGGATGAATTAGGAAGGATAAAGGATGAATGAAAAACTCGAAGCCTTGCTAGAATATGTCAAAGCCGATGGGCGAATTTGCCCCATGCCAGATTATTGGAATCAACTTTGGGAAATGCTGCCCGATAAAAAACGGGTTGGCGTGAGTTGGGAACCATCTTTGCCTCTAATTCTAGCGGCTTGGTGGGATACGCCCTATCTGGCAAAGATTTTGCGATTTCACGAGCATATTCATTACGCGGCAGAGCATGGCGTTTTGGATGATGTAGACACCTACCTGCGCAGTTTAACAAAGGAGCAATGGTTTTATGGAAATTGAAATCATTAGCCGCGATTGCTGGTTCAAGGTCGTGGAAATGCTCCAGCAAAACTGGGCTCTTCTTGAGCCTAACAAGGAAAAATCTGGTCTCGTTTTATATTTCATCAGCGATACTTCGGGCATTTTCGACCAGATAGAATTCGACAATTCTGTCGAAGCAGAAAGACAACTGTGGCTCAATGGGTTTGGCAAATACGCCGAAGACAAGCAGGCGCAAGGCTTTATCTCTCCGCCCCCGTCGCCATTCCACAAATCCAACCATCCCAACGGGGCTATTTATTCATCGGGAAGATACTGGAACTCAAGGTGAATCTCCAAATGCTGACGGAACTGCGCGATTGGCTGATGTCCGCTGGTGAGGGGTGGGCAGGTGAGGGTGCGACCTATCCCCCTCCCTTCCCTACGGGGACGATGAAAGAAGGGAGCCTGTCGCGCAAAGGTTTAGCTTCTCTCCTTTAGGGGAGACGGGAGCGGAGCTTATCCACGCTGGATAGATCGTCCTGAAGAAAGGAAAGGTTATGGCTGGAAAGTTAAGAGCGTCCTTTATGCTATACAGACGGTTCATATAGAAATGCCGGAATTCCCAATTAAAATATATAATTGATGAAATTGAAATCCACTTCACCATAGGTGCAATGATGCGAGAACTCTCGAACACCACAGACTCAGCTAAACAAAATCAAGGAGCAAGTAAAGATACAATTGCCGATCACCCAGTCCTTAGGTTCGTTGCCACACTGGTCGCCATTATCGTTGGCTTGACCACGATCTACACTTTCGTTAATGGGAACTTTCTGCGTTCCAAATATTATGATCGCTTTGAGAATAACATGTACGAAGGCTCATTTAATCCCACATTGTGGGAGCGCAGGGGCCTGAGCGGGGTATCCATTGAGCAGCGTAACGGCGCGTTGGTCTTGCAGCCTGTCGAAGTGTTTGAAGGCGACAACATTGCACTTTATCCCCGGAAGTTCCAGGCAACTCCCTTTAAAAATTTTAAAGCTATGGAGGCTAAGCTCAAATTAAGCGGAAAGGTAAGTGGCACCGGTTTTGTCAAAATCCAAGCCTTTACCAGTCACAACGGTCTCCCGTGGTGGCTTGAATGCAACTTGGAGGTCATTACGCCCGGCAAGCTGGAATATTGGTGTAATGTAGAGGAAGGGGCGTATAACGGGAGCACCCCAGTTCCAGCATACAATACCAAGAACATCGAAACAAGCTTCGACCAGTGGCACCTTGCCCGCTTCGAATTGAATGACGATCATAAAGGTGTTCAATTTTATCTGGATGATCGTTTGATCGGTCAATACACCTTTCCATTAGATAACACCTTGAATTTTTCGGTATTAGAAACACAGATCGGCAGCTGGGTTCATCCAACTAATAATTTTGTAGGATATTTTGACGATATTGTCATTGAAACCACCCCATAGATCTGAAAAAACACTGCAGGCGAAACTCTCCCTCTGATGAACGGGCAAATACAAGTACAGACCTGACAGGTTTCCAAGTGACCCGAGTCGAACTGAACCTATGAACGGACAATGATTCGAGTCGGACAAACTTCTCATGAAACCTGTCAGGTCTTGGGTTGACTCAGTTGAAGGATGCAAACAAAAAGTCCCCGCCAGCAGGCAGGGACTTTTGCTATTGGGTAAGCGTTACACCGGAATGGTGAAGAAGAAGGAACTGCCCACGCCAGCCTTGCTCTCGAACCAGGTCTCGCCATCGTGCAGGTTGATGATGTGCTCCACGATCTTCAAGCCGATGCCAAAGCCGAGGCGCGGGTCGCTCTTGTCTTCAAGGATCGTCTCGAAGGGTTCAAAGACCAGTTCCTGATCTTCCTCGGCGATGCCGATGCCGGGGTCGCGCACTTCAAAGAGCACGGCGTTCGGCTCGCGCGAAACGCGCACGGTGATGGTTCCGCGCTCGGTGAACTTTACGGCGTTGTGGATGTAATTGAGCAATGCCTGGGTCAGGCGGGCGGGGTCGGCGTCGATCGGAGGCAGACCGTCATCCAGGTCCGCTTCGACCGTGATGCCGGAACGAGTCTCAGCGAGCTGGTCCGCGATGGTCATGACACTGTCCAGCAGGGCGTACACATCCACATCATCCTGCAGATCGAGCTGCATGCGGTCGGTGACGGTCTCGGCGAAATCCATGAAGTCGTTCACCTGCCCGATGAGGGGCGCGAGCGCCGATTGAATGTACTCAATGGGAGAATCCTTCACACCGATGTAATCTTCCAACTCTTCCACACGATACAGATCATTGACGTACTTCTGCACATCCACCAGCCCGCCGCGCACACTGGCAGACATCTTGTAAAGGAATTCGTTCTGCTTATCGGTCATGGTTCACTCCTGAAATCCCGTCTTGTATAGTTGGTAATACATGCCCTGTTTGGCGAGCAGGTCTGAATGCCTGCCCTGCTCCACGATCTGCCCGTCGTGAATGACCACAATTCTATCTGCATTGGTGATGGTGGACAAGCGGTGCGCGATGACAAAGGAAGTGCGACCCTTGAGCAGTTTCACCAGCGCGGCTTGAATGATCTGCTCGGTCTGAATATCGACCGATGAAGTGGCTTCATCGAGAATGAGGATGCGCGGGTCGGCGAGCAGGGCGCGCGCAAAAGAGATCAACTGCCGCTGCCCCACACTAAGGAGCACGCCGCCTTCCTCCACCGAGGTTTCGTAACCGTCTTTCAGGTTCATGATGAACTCATGCGCGCCCACCGCCTGCGCAGCAGCGGTCACTTCTTCATCGCTGGCGTTGAGCCGCCCAAAGAGAATGTTCTCCTTCACCGTACCGTTGAACAGGAAGGGGTCTTGCAAGACCATGCCCATTTGCCGCCTCAGAGATTGCTGGGTCACGGTCCGCAGGTCCACGCCATCTACACGCACACAGCCATCGGTGGGATCGTGGAAGCGGGTGAGCAATTTGACGATGGTGGTCTTGCCGGCGCCGGTCTCACCCACAAAGGCCACCGTCTGCCCGGCGGTCACATCCAGATCGATCTGATCGAGGACAAGGGTGGGGTCATCGGAATAGTGGAAGGAGACGCGCTCGAATCGCACCCCGCCGAGAATGGGTCCCATTTCGAGGGCATCTTCGGCATCCCGCACTTCCACCGGCGTGTTGAGCAGGTCAAGGATGCGCTCCCCGCCCGCCATGGTGGATTGCAGGGTATCGAAGCGGCGGCTGAGGTCGCGGATGGGCTCAAAGAAACGGTCCACATACAAGACGAAAGCGATCAGCACCCCGGGGGTGATGGACTCACCCAGCACAGCGGTGCCGCCGACATAGACAACCAACGCCGTGGCTACCGCGCCGAGCACATCCACCACGGGAGTGAAGACCGATGCGACCTTGGCGGCGTCGAGGCTGGTCTCGTAGAAATAGCGGTTGACGTAATTTTTGAAGTTGAGGTAATTGAATTCCTGTCGCGAGAAAGCCTGCACCACCCGCACGCCATTGATGTTCTCAGCAAGGGTGGAGTTTGCCCAGGAGACCGCCGCGCGCACCTTGCGATAGTTGCGGCGCGCCGCCTGCCGAAAGAGCACCGTAGCCCAGATCATGATCGGCAGCACGGCGAAGGTCAGCAGGGAGAGTTTGAGGTTGAGGGTGAGCATGGCAATGATGGTGCCGATGATGCCCAGCAGGTTGCGCACGATGGCCAGCACCGCCCAGGTGATGAACTCGCGCAGGGTGCCCACATCGTTGATGACGCGGGTGATGACGCGCCCCACGCTGTAGCGGTTGTAGAAGCCGAGCGAAAGTTTTTGCAGATGGTTGAACATGGCGGTGCGCACATCGTACAGAACGTGCTGCCCCACCCGCGACATGATGCGCACCCGCAGGTAGTTCACGAACAGTTGGGCGCAAGCCACCACCAGAAAGATGAGCACAATGCGCTTGAGCGCCGCGGGGTCGTTGGCCCGCACGCCGTCATCAATGGCCAGTTTGACGAAGTACGGCCCGGAGACGGCGGCCGCCGCGACAAAGACCATGAAGAGCAGGGCAATGAGCATCTGCCCGGAGTACGGTTTGACGAACTGCAAAAGTCCGCGCGCCACTTTGGGGTCGTATCCCTTATCGAGGGCTTCCTCGGAATTGGCAATGAATGGAGGTGGAATGATCTTGGGTGTCATAGGGTTCTCTGTCTGCGGTCCATTTCAGGAGTTCGACCTTCTCTGAATCAGGGTGTTCTCATGCGCTTCACGCCCGGGAGCCTGGTCAAGCAGGGTGCCCATCTCTTCTGCGAAGGCGGCATGACCCACCAATTGCAGGTCGTGGATCTCTTTATACAGCCCGCCTTCACGCAGTAACTGCTCGTGCGTGCCGCGCTGAACAATGCGCCCCTTGTCCATCACCAGGATCAAGTCTGCCCGGCGCACGGTGGAAAGGCGGTGCGCGATCACGAAGGTCGTTCGCCCTTCCATGAGCGTATCCAACGCCGACTGGATCAACTTCTCGGTCTGGGTATCCACACTGGAAAGCGAATCATCGAGGATCAGGATGCGCGGGTCCATCAACAAGGCGCGGGCAATGGCCACACGCTGCCGCTGACCGCCCGAGAGGGTGACGCCGCGCTCGCCCACCACGGTCTCGTATCCGTTGGGGAAGCCTTCAATGAACTCATGCGCCTGAGCCGCCTTCGCAGCCGCGATCACTTCTTCCATGCTGGCATCGGGTCTGCCGTAGGCAATGTTGTTCTTGATCGAGTCGGAGAACAGCAAAGAGGTCTGCAAAACAATGCCGATCTGCTTGCGGAGCGAGACCAACTCCACGCCGCGCACATCCTGCCCATCCACCAGCACCGCGCCCTCGCTGACATCGTAAAAGCGCGGGATGAGATTGACAAGCGAGGTCTTGCCCGAGCCGGTGGGTCCGATCAATGCGACGAGACGGTTCGGCTCGACCTTCAAGTTGATGCCGCTCAAAGAAGCGGTGCGCTCGTTCTGATATTTCAGCCCGGCTTCGCGGAACTCGATCTCACCGCGCAGGGCGTGCAGGCGCACGGCATCCGCAGCGGAGCGGATCTCGGGCTGCACATCCAACACTTCCAGCACACGTTGTGCGCCGGCGGCGGCTTCTCCGCCCGCGTTGACAAGACCGGTGAGCGCCTGAGCAGGTTCCGCCATCATCAGAATGTACGCGTTGAATGCCACGATGGTGCCGATGGTGAGAGTCCCATCCATGACCATCTGCCCGCCAAACCACAAGATCAACATGGTGCTGATGAGGGTCAGCCAGTTGGTGGTGGGCATGATCTTCGCCCACTCGTCAATGACCTTGATCCAGGTCTTGAAGACCTTCTTGTTGGCTTTCTCGAATCGTTCGATCTCGTAATTCTCGCGCGCGAAAGCACGCACCACCTGCACCCCGGTCACATTCTCCTGCAAGCGGTTGGAGACATCGCCAATGGCGGTATCGACCGCGAAGAACAGCGCGCCGATCTTGGTGCCAAAACTGGAGGTCATGATGATGAGCGGAATGATCGGCAGGAGGGAGATGATGGCAAGCCGGGCATTGACCGAGAACATGACGAACAAAATGCCAAATGACAAAAAGACGAACCGCACCAACTCTGCAATGGATGAGCCGGCAAAGCGCTCAATGGAGCGCACATCTTCGATGCAGCGCGAGATCAACTGTCCGCTTTGGACATGGTCGTGATAGGTGAATGGCAGGTGTTGAATGTGATCGTACATGCGGTTGCGCAGGTCATAGCCGACCGCGGTGGCGATCCACTCTGAGACATAACGATGCAGCAGATTCAAGACCGCCGACCCCAGCCCCAGCCCGAACAGCAAAGCCGCCGAGCGGATGAGGCTGCCGGTCTGCCCGCCGACCAGCCCGACATCGATCACAGATTGGATGATGCGCGGCACAAGCAGGTTGAGCCCGGTGAGAGTGAGCAGCAGCACCAGGGTCAATGCGACCTGGGGTGCATAGGGTTTGAGAAACACGGAAATTCGAAATAGATTTTTCATGGTTGGGAACAGAGAAGCGTCGAGACGTGTCCTTTGGGGAACACACAAGGCAGCAGGCAGTTCAAGGCGGAAACATCCGGTCCGCCTTGATGCTTTAGGCTGGAGAAAGTTCTTTCTTGTAAATACCGGTCAAACGGAAAAGGAAACGCACAAGGAGGGATGTACCCACCATCAAGGCCCAGTCTATGGCAAAGATGCTGCGCGGGAAGTTCTCGAACCAGCCGGCGCTGAACCCCGCCAGCATGACACCCATGACAAGCGCGCTCCCAAGTGTGACCGAAAGCAAGACCGGGCGGATGAACTGCACGAATCCGCCATACAGATTGGACGGGCTGAAGGCACGGAAGTAAACCGAGAGCACGGTGCGTAAAATGAACGCCGCCCAGAACATAAGGATGGAGGTGGAGCGATAAGAGAAATATTCACGCCCATCGCCAAAGCGCAGGCGGAAGGAAAGATAGACCGAAAGCGCGATCAGCGCAAGGTCGAGGACAAGCAGCGGCATGCTCACATCGCGTAGAACCTTCTTGAGCCAATCGCGCAGGGGACGGTCCACATAAAAATGAGCGAGCAGACCCACGGAGATCATCAACGGCAGATAGGTGAAATCCAGAACGACCTGCGGATCGGGCAGCGAGGAATTCTCGAGCGCGCGGATCCAGATCCAGACCACCGGCACATGCAGGATGTAAAGGGCAAAGGAAGTCTCGCCGAGAGTGACCAAAAACGGGCGTGAGAAAAACTCTGAGATCTTTGATCGGTCCATGGCGAGGGCGATCACCACCGCAGTGAAAATGGGCGAAAGCAATCCAGACATGGGCTGCAGATCGTGCGGCAGTTGGGTGTAGATGTTGCTTATGATGGTGTATGCAGACGCGACAAAGACCGCAGCAATGAAAACCCAGGTGACCGTGGACGGTTTGATCTGCTGGTTTTGTCCTTCACGCATGTACCAGATACCGCCGACCACCCCAATAATGAAGGAGTTCAGGTGAAAGAGCGGAAAGTACACAATGAACATTTCCTGCTCGGGAAAGTAGCCGATCCAAAGCACAAAAGACACCAACTGACTGAAAGCCCAAAAGACCAGAGCCAGGGTGGTCAGCTTTTTGGTGGATTGCAGGTAAGACCACATGATGAAGAACGGGAAGACGGCGTAGAAGAAAAATTCCACGGTCATGGACCATGAAGCGTAGTTGAAAGACTGGGCGTATTTGGGGATCCACGCCTGCAGGACAAATATATTGGCAAGGATCTTTTGCGGCTTGATGCGCGAGATGTCCCAATAGTAGTAACAGACCAACAGAAAAGAAACGATGTACAACGGATAAATGCGCAGGAAGCGGGCGGTCCAATAACTGCGGATATCGAACTTTTGAGCAGGACGGTAATAGACCAACACCATCACAAATCCCGAAAGCACATACAAATAACTGACCGCGGTCGGTGCGGCGTGCAATAAATGCGTGATCGGAAATACATCAAAGGGGCGCAGGTACACTCCGCCCGCGCCGTGATAGAACATCACCAGCAGCAGGGCAATAAAACGGGTAAAGGTTAATTGGTCAAGTCTTTTCATGGATCATCCCGGGAGGGGTAATTCTACTTGAAAAGAAACAGGCTGACAAAAGTCAGCCTGTTTCTTTTGAGGGCAAATGGGAAAGGCTACACATCCACGGCAAGGCAGGTCAGTGTCTGCTCCACGCCGGGAATGGGTTGGATCTCAGTCGCAGTGATCGAGCCGAGCTTTGACACATCCGCAAATTCAATGACGGCCACGGCATCGTAGGGACCGAAGGTCATGTGGGCTTCCACCACGCCCTGCACCTTGCGGAGTTGATGGACCACTTCCTTTACTTCCCCGGCACGAATCTTGATCATCACATAAGCTTTCATGGCTGCTCCTTTTGACTAAACGTTCTTCTTGCGCAAGAAAACGACCCAATAGACAGCGGCAACCAACACCGCGCCGCCGATGATATTCCCTATGGTAACAGGAATCAGGTTATTGATAAAGAAGGCTTCCCAGGTCAGTGATTCGATGTTCGGAACCTTTGCGCCAACCTTCGCCACGAACTCCGGGTCGAAACCCTTGATGAACAAGGCGTAAGGGATGAAGTACATATTCGCAATGCTGTGCTCGAATCCCGCCGCGACAAAAGCCGTGATCGGGAAGACAATGGCAAGGATCTTATCAATGGTGGTTCGGGCGCTGTAGGTCATCCAGACGGCGAGACACACCAGGGCGTTACATAGAATGCCAAGCGCAACGGCTTGTAAAAACCCCAGCTCGCATTTGGCAATGGCGGTCTTCAATGCCGTGATGCCGACCGCATCCGAGCCAAAAGTGTACTGCTTGGACATGAACATCAATCCCGCGGTGGCAAGAGAGGCAACAAAATTCCCGGCGTAGACGATGGCCCAATTGCGCATCAAAGCGCGACCGGTCACCTTTCCGCTGGCCCAAGCCATCACGATCAGGTTATTGCCTGTGAACAGTTCCGCCCCACCGACCACCACAAGGATGAGACCGAGACAGAACACCAGCCCGGTCAACAATCGGGTGACGCCGTAAGGCAAACCGGAGGTGTACGCGACCGTGCCATCCGCGGCGGTGACTGCCATTCCACCCGAAGCAACTGTGGTGGCAAAGATCGCCCCCAGCGAAATAAAAGCGCCAGCCAGGATGGCCAGCATGAACATGGTGAAGGCCGGCATTTCGGCTTTTCTCACACCAAGGTATTCTGCGCGGGTAGCCATTTCAGCCGGCAGCAGCGCATCGATCCGAATCTCACTCATAGGCTATTATCCTTTCGATACTTGTTTGTGATATTTTTCACAACAAAAGTATATCAGGGATGTCTCAAAAAAGCGAGTAGTGAATTTGTTATGAAAATTGGGTGACGTTAATCCGCCGCCGGGGATCTTCTTTTTCCAAGCCAGGCGCCAATGCCCGCCGCGAACAAAGCCGCCAACACAATGCCGCCCACGATCAGTCCCCCGCTCCGGCGAGAGGTCGGCGCGACCGGCAAAGGCGTGGCGGTGGATGTGACCGTCGGTGTTACGGGGCGCGTGGCAGTGGAGGTGGGAATGCCAAAGGTGGCGGTCGAGATGATCTCCACGGTTGGGGTCATGGTCTTGATATCGGGCTTTTGGATGAGCAATTTTTGCCCGATGAAAATCTCATCGGTCGCAAGCCCGTTCAAGGCTTGGAGCTGCTCGATGGTCGTATCGTAAGCCAGGGCAATGCCCCAAAGTCCTTCATCCTTTTGGACAATGTGAAAGACGCTCCCATCTTCCAGTGCGGTGCTGATGGCAACCAAGGCTGAAGGGGTGCCGGAAGTGGGGCTTGGGCTGGGCGTGCCAACGCCAAGTGATGCACCTGCGTTCAAGACATAATAAGTGATGCCATTCTTGACCGCCAACCCCACCCCGATATCTTTCAATTCTGGGTTCATGAGAGCTTTGAGGTCTTCGCCGTCATCCTGCCAGATCCCGACAACCTCCGAAGCTGACAAGCCGGCACCGGACCCGATCGCCTCAGAGAACAAGCCGCCCTTTGAGATATCACCCGCCACCGAATACCCGGCGGCGGAAGCCCGTTGGTATGGAGCCTTCCCGTCCGCATTGAAATGCGAGATCACTCCGCTCGCGGCGATATAGTCGGCGTGGGTTTGGGCAACGCTCATCAAAACGGAATTGACCTGATACGGGGGCAATTGCCCAGCCGCCCGCAGGGCATTCACTTCCGCGATCACTTCGAGGGCGGAGAGGTTGGGTGAAGAGCGCATGGTGAGCGCCCCCGCCCGCTCGGACGGAAGCAGGCTCGGGGTTATGAAAAGGAACGCGGCAAGTAACAAGGCAAGGTATCGTTTCATAGTATCCAAAATTATAGCGAAAAAAATCCCCAGCCAAAAAACTGACTGGGGAAATGGTCTGAGGCTACTTCTTGGGCGGTTGAGGCTTATCCTTCTTCTTCTTCCGCTTTTCCTTGTTCTTCCCCTGTTCTTTGTTCGCCATAATTCGCTCCTTTCCGGCTGAAATTTTTCAAGTCTTTCTACCTGTGGGGCAGAAAGACAAACTCAATCCCAACAAAGTGAATTATATCACCGCCGGTTTGCGGGAGGGATGCTTAATTCAAATCGGGAAGGGCGTTTTTGTTGACGCACTACTATCCGTGCTTTATAATTCCGCCCGCTTCTTACACAAGCTGGGGATGTGTTGGAATTGGCAGACAAGCATGACTTAGGATCATGTACCGCAAGGTGTAAGGGTTCGACTCCCTTCATCCCCACAGAATCCAACGAAAATCTATTGGGCTCAATCCGGCTGTCGCCTTTTGGGTCTGGAGGAAACTTTGAATATTGAAAAGCAATACCAGGATGACCATTCCGTCAAGTTGATCGTGGAGATCGACCAGGAAAAAATGGATACGTTCAAACGCCGCGCGGCCACCAAGCTCTCTTCGCGCAGCAAAGTGCCGGGCTTCCGCCCCGGAAAGGCTCCCTACGATGTTGTGGTGCGAACCTTTGGCGACGCCGCGATCACCGAGCAGGCGATCGATCTGCTGATCGACATGGAGTATTCCAACATTTTGAAGGAAGCGGATGTCAACCCGGGCGCTTCGGGCACACTCGAAGCCGTGGACAGCCTGACCCCGCCCAAGTTCACGTTCCGCGTGCCGCTCGCACCTGAAGTGGACCTTGGTGATTATCACTCCGTCCGCATGGCTTATGAATGGAAGGCTCCCGAGCAGAAGGACTTTGACGCGGCGGTTGAAGAGCTGCGGCAGATGTACGCCAGCACCGAAACCGTGGAACGCGCCATCGAACTTGGCGATTACGTCCTTTTGGATGTGACCTCGGAAACCACCGAATTGAACCGCACCGGCTTCGCGACCTTTGTCCGCAAGGAAGAGAAGGACACCGAATGGCCTTACAACGGTTTTGCTCGTGAACTGATCGGCTTGAAAGCCGGCGAGTCCAAGACCATCGAGCACACCTTCCCTGAGACCTGGGAAGTGGAAGAACTCAAGGGCAAGGATGTCAAGATCGAAGCCAAGATCAAGATCGTGCGCGGCGTGACCCTGCCCGACCTGAACGATGAATTCGCCAAGATGACCGGCGCCGGTGAGACCATGGAAGCGTTGAACGAAGCCGTGAAGAAGGACGTTGAGTCCCGGTCGCAGAACGCGTACGACGATGTGTACTTTGTGGATCTGATCGAGAAGGTCAAGGAAGTTGCGACCATCAAATATCACGAGCACACCATCGAACATGAAGGCGAACATGTGCTGCAGGATCTTGCCAACCGTCTATCACAACAGAACATGGATCTGGACACCTACTTCAAGGTGCGTCAGACCACCCGCGAAAAGTTCGTGGAAGAAGAAGTGAAGCCGGTCGCCAAAAAACGCCTTGAGCGCAGCCTGATCCTCGACGAGATCATCCGCCGGGAGAATGTGCAGCTGGACAACGAAGCGCTGGACGCCGAATACAACGCGACCCTGAACGCCCTCGCCATGCAAGGTGTGGACTTCTCGAAGATCCGCGGCGGAAGAAAGGGACAGAAGCAATTGAGCGAGAACATTGCGATGGAATCCGCAAGCCGTGTGATGACCCGCAAGGCGCTTGAAGTGCTCAAGTCCATTGCCACAGGCGAGTACAAACCCGCCGAAGAGACAAAGGCTGAAGCGGTTGAAGAATCCGCGCCCGCCGAAGAAGAAAAACCCGCAGAGTAGCTGCTGTTGTTAACCGCTGGCAGGCATGAGACCGGAGAGATGCGCGATCATCCTCCATCAAAATGCCTGCCAAACTTTAACAAAAATCCAACACACTTTGTGTAACATTGTCCCATCAAAAAGGAGACAAACATGATCCCAGATTTTAAAAATATCGTACCAATGGTTGTTGAGAACACAGGCCGCGGCGAGCGCGCTTATGATATTTATTCCCTGCTTCTAAAAGAACGTATCATCTTCCTCGGCACGCCGATCGATGATCAGGTTGCGAATGTGATCGTTGCGCAGCTGCTCTTCCTGAACCACGAAGACCCGGATAAGGAAATCCGCATGTACATCAATTCGCCCGGCGGCGTGATCTACGCGGGGCTCGCGATCTATGACACGATGCAGATCATCTCGAACCCGATCAGCACCGTGGCTGTGGGTGTCACCGCTTCCTTCGGGACCGTTCTCTTGACCGCAGGCACCAAGGGTCGCCGCTACGCCCTGCCCCATGCCACGATCCACATGCACCAGCCGCTCGGCGGCGCGCAGGGTCAGGCAACGGACATCGCCATTCAAGCCAAGCAGATCATGCACCTGAAGTCTTTGCTCAACGGCGTGATGGCCAAGCACACCGGTCAGCCGCTTGAAGTGATCGAACGCGATCTTGACCGCGACTACTATCTCGATGCCCAGCAGGCTGTGGATTACGGTCTGGTGGATCAGATCATCGAAATGCCCGAAAAGAAATAACCTTATTTGTGTGTTCATCAAGACCTCGAGGAGAAATCTTCGAGGTCTTGCGTTTATAATGAGGCGGCAAACCGTCCTGTAAAACAAAAAAGATCGGAACTCCTGATGACATTCTCAATCGTTGCATGTGACCTGAAAGAAAAAGCCTGGGGCATAGCTGTTGCCTCGAAATTCCCCGCCGTTGGCGCGGTTGTCCCTTGGGCAATGTCCGATGCCGGCGCAGTCGCCACACAATCTTTCGCGAACACTTCGTATGGTCCACGCGGATTGGAGATGATGGCGGAAGGACTCCCGGCTGATGAAACTTTAGCCAAACTCCTGCTCGACGACCCCGATCGTGAACTACGCCAGGTGGGGTTGGTGGACGCTCAGGGCAAGGCGGTCACCTACACAGGCAGCGGATGTTTTCCGTGGGCTGGCGGTGTGGCAGGAAAGGGTTACGCCATTCAAGGTAATGTGCTTGCCAGCGCAAAAGTTGTGCCAGCCATGGAAAAGAAATTCCTTGCCACAAAGGCGAGCCTGCCCGAGCGGTTATATGCCGCCCTGCTGGCAGGAGACCGGGCAGGCGGTGACAAGCGCGGACGTCAGTCCGCAGCGATCTATGTGGTCAAACCCAATGGCGGATACGGCGGCTTTGTGGATCGATGGATCGATTACCGCGTTGACGACCACGAAGACCCGGTCTTGCGTCTCGGTGAACTCTTGAAGCTGCACGAATTATTTTTCAGCAAGAGCAGTGAAGAAGACAGGCTGCCCCTCAAAGGAAAGGCGCTCGAACAAATGACAG
>JAGNWT010000027.1:23692-46205 GCA_017985935.1 Anaerolineales bacterium
GTTGACGACCACGAAGACCCGGTCTTGCGTCTCGGTGAACTCTTGAAGCTGCACGAATTATTTTTCAGCAAGAGCAGTGAAGAAGACAGGCTGCCCCTCAAAGGAAAGGCGCTCGAACAAATGACAGCCATTCTGAAGAAGGAAGGTTACCTCAAGAAAAATTCCGTATTTGAGGATGCATTCAATGCCTTCATCGGTAATGAAAATTTTGAAGAGCGAGCCGACCCGCACGCACAATGGATCGACAAGCCGGTGATGAAATATCTGGTGAAGAAGTTCGGATAGTCTAAAAAAACAAATTGAAAATATGCACATGATCCCTGAAAATATAAAAGCTCTCATCATTGATATGGACGGTGTGGTCTGGCGGTCAGACGCGCCGATCGGCGACCTGCCGCGCATCTTCGACCGCATCCGTGAGCGCGGATTGAAATTCACCTTCGCCACGAACAACGGAACTAAGACACCCGAAGAATACGCCGAGCGCCTGCTTGGGTTCGGGGTTAAAGTTGAGACCGAGCAGATCATCACCTCGGCGCGGGCGTTGGCTCACATGCTTGGGCAAAAATTTCCACGCGGGACAAAGATCTTCATGATCGGCGAGAACGGCATTCGCGTGGCGTTGGAAGAAAAAGGTTACGAGATCCTTTCGGTGGAGGATGCTCCGCAGGCTGAAGCGGTCGTGTTCGGAATCGACCGGACGATCAATTTTCAAAAAGTGGCAGAAGCAACCCTGCTTATTAATAGCGGCGTGCCTTTCTATGCCACCAATTCCGACCGCACATTTCCCATCCCACGGGGAGAGATCCCAGGCGCTGGCTCGTGGCTGGCCGTGTTAACGTCCGCGACCAATATTCAACCGACCATTGCCGGCAAACCATTTCCCTTCATGATGGATTTCGCCCTCGAACAAATGGGGACGAGCAAGGCAGATACATTGGTGGTCGGTGACAGACTTGAAACGGATATCGCGTCGGGTCAGTCGGCGGGATTCCCAACCGCGTTGGTCTTGAGCGGAGTCACCACCCCATCGATGGCAGCGGAGTGGAGTCCCAGCCCGGATATCATCGCAGACGACCTGTGGAGTTTGGTGAAATAAAAAAGACGAGGCGTAACGCCTCGTCTTTTTTATGCGGAAAAATTTCCTATGGAACCGCCGGGTATGGAGTAACCCCAACAGTAGGCGTGGTGGTCTTGGTCGGAGTGACGGTCATTGTGCCGGTTGCGCCCGATTTGATGACCACGGTCAACAAGGTGCCAAAAGGCTGAGACTTGTCGTTGGACAGTCTCCATGTGCCGGTGAGATTACCGCTGGTCGCGGCAGGCGCGATCAACGCAACAGAAATATCCGCGGACTCTCCGGGCTTCACAGTTTTACCAATCGCGGTCGCTTTGCCGCTCATGCCTTCGCCGTACAAGAAGATAACTTGATAAGTCGCCGTCCATGCGCATGTTCCATTGTTGGTGACCCGCCAAGTCTTGGTAAAAGTCTGTCCGGGAGCAACGACCGTTCCGTCGGGGATCGTGACATCGCTGATGAACGCGGCATTATCGCATCCGCTCGCACCACCCGGGACAGTTGTCACAGTTGGAATCAAAATGGGTGTTTGCACCGGAAGGGTCGGCGAAGGAAGCCCGGCTCCGCCCGTTGCGGTCGGCAACACCACGAATGAACCGGGCGTTGGGGAGAGCATCCCAGATTGCAGGGTCTGTACTTGCGCGGCAATGGTCTCGGCAGCATGGGTCTGGATCGCGTTCAACTCCTGCTCGGGGGCTTCATCTGAACCGCCGCCAAAAGCCAGGGAGATCATAATGATCCCAACGACCACCAGCACCCCAACGCCAGACCACATTAATATTGTTCTCGTTCTCGTATCCATCGAATTGACTCCTTTTATAAGGCTGGGATTATAGTACGAAGGGAAATATCACTGAAGAACCGCTTCACCTACGAATACCCCACCCTTGATATACAATTTTATACCTGATTTGGCGCAAAAACATCTCTTCCCAGTGCTGCGAAAAAACAAATCTCTGCATATCCCTCTAGACGAAATCCCGCCCCGATAGGTTCCGCTGATTTGCTGGGGTAAAATCAAGGTATGCAAATTTATGACCTCGATCTTCCCGCCCTGACAGCTCTGCTGCAAAAATGGAATGAACCCGCCTATCGCGCAAAGCAGATCTGGCAGGGACTGTACCAGCACCTCTACAATTCACCTGGTCAATTTACGAACCTACCCAACCCACTCCGCGCCAAATTTGAAGAACAGGTCACCTTTTCGCCTTTCAAGGTGAAGACCTTTTTGGATTCTTCTGATGGGTTCACCCGCAAAACCCTGTTCGAGCTGCCAGACGGTAACTTGATCGAGTCAGTGCTGATGAGATATGGCGACCCTGCCGACGACAACTCCTCGACCTCCAAACGCGCATCCGCAAGGAATACCCTTTGCATTTCCACCCAGGCGGGATGCGCCATGGGATGCGTATTCTGCGCCACCGGTCAGCTGGGATTTAAGCGACATCTCTCCAGCGGAGAGATCGTGGCGCAAGTCATGCACTACGCTCATATGCTCAAGGCAGAAAGCAAAACCGTAACCAATATCGTTTTCATGGGAATGGGGGAACCCTTCCATAATTATGAAAACATGATGGCGGCTGTGGACCGGCTCAACGACGCGGACGGATTCAACTTTGGGGCACGGCGCATGACCATTTCCACCGTGGGTCTGGCTCCGCAGATCCGGCGCTTCGCCGATGAACACAGGCAGGTCAACCTTGCGATCTCCCTGCACGCCGCGGATGACAATGAAAGGCTCGCGATCATGCCGGTCAACAAGCGCTACAAGATCGCGGATGTGATCGATGCCTGTAAATATTACATCGAACAGACCCATCGCCGTGTGACCTTTGAGTGGGCTTTGATCAGTGGAGTTAACGATACTCCCGAAGTGGCTCGCAAGTTGGGAGCCCGCCTTAAGGGGCTGCTTTGCCACGTGAACGCCATTCCACTCAACCCAACCAAAGGCTACGAAGGACAAGCGACAGACCGCCAAAGAGCTGCGATCTTCAAAGAAACGCTGGAACAGGCCGGGGTGCCGTGCACGATCCGCATGCGGCGCGGGATAGATATTCAGGCGGGGTGCGGTCAGCTTGCGGGCGCGGAGAAATAATTTGCCGGCAGGTTCTCACATCCCTTTAAACTTTTTACAATATCATTTGCAAAATCTTATTGAAATGAAGTATAGTCAGGCGAATTTGCCAAAAATCGATCATGGATAAATCAATGGAACAAAAACAAAACTGGCTAGAAAGACCGATCCACCCAGCCCTTCCCTCAATTACCAACGAAGTCACGATCTTTATCGGGATCATTTTATTTGCATTCATCACGCGCTTTTTTGATCTCGAAGCGCGGGTGATGAGTCACGACGAAAGCCTGCACACCTATTTTTCCTGGCTCCTTTATCGCGGACAGGGTTACGAACACTCCCCGATGATGCATGGACCTTTTCAGTTCCACATCATTGCGCTGACCTACTACCTCTTTGGGTCAAGCGACCTGACCGCCCGCATCCCTGCTGTGTTGTTTAGCATCGGCACGGTCTGGATGGTCTGGTACTGGCGCCGCTACCTTGGAAAATGGGGCGCGTTGATCGCTGGCTTCATGCTGGTCATTTCTCCCTTCATGTTATTTTACGGGCGCTACGTCCGCAACGAATCTTTTGTTGGCTTCTCGGGCATTGTGATGTTGTATGCCATGCTGCGCCATTTGGAAGTAGGCGGCAAGAAATATTTGCTCATGCTTTCGGCGGCGCTGGTGTTGCATTTCACCTCAAAAGAAACCTCCTTCATTTACACAGCTCAGGCGCTGCTTTTTCTCGCGATCTACTTCATCGCGCAAGTCACCCGCTACCCGTGGACGAACGCGATCAGCGAGTACCGCGCCTTCCTCATCTCTCTTGGTATTGCCTTCCTTTTAGCTGCCGGCGCCCTCGGCTACGGAATGTACGCCAGCGACAAGGCGACCGTGACCGGCAATGAAACCGCCGCGCCGAGCAATCCGGGCGATGTACCTGCGCCTCTTCCCGCGCCGGAAACTGATTCAGTCTCCCCGGCTTTGATCATCGCTGTGATCGCCATCCTCGTTTTGGCAGTCGCCGCGTACTTCCTCATCAAAGGCTACACCTGGGAAAGACTGCGCAATGAGAGGTCGTTCGACCTGCTTATGGTGTGCGGCACGATCGTCCTGCCGATGCTCTCCCCCTTCCCGATCAAATGGACGGAACGCTGGCTTAACGTCGCAATTCCAACCACTGCCGCAGAAGTCCAGGCTTTGAGCGAGAACCCAAGAAGCATTCTAGTCATCGCAGGGTTTCTGATCGTGATGTTCATCCTCGCCATCGCCGCGGGATTGATCTGGAACAAGGAAAAATTCTGGCAGACCGCGTTGGTCTTCTGGATACCCTTCACCATTCTCTACACGACCGTATTCACAAACAGTGACGGATTCTTCACCGGCACCATCGGCTCGCTCGGTTACTGGATCGTTCAACAGGATGTCGAGCGTGGAAGTCAGCCCTGGTATTACTATATTTTGGTGCAGATCCCCATTTATGAATTCCTGCCTGCCATTGGATTCCTCTTTGCCATGTTCGTTGGCTTGCGAAGAAAACTCCCCCATCCCTCTGCCGCTCAGGAAAACGCCGCAGATGATGGCGAGATTTTGAGTTTGATCGAAAGCGAATCCAATACTGAGGAAAAGAACTTCCCGAACATGTTCAGCCTTTTGGTCTGGTGGAGTTTCACCAGTGTGATCGCGTTCTCCATTGCCGGCGAAAGAATGCCGTGGCTGACCTATCACATGGCTTGGCCGATGATCCTGCTCACGGGCTGGGGACTGGGACAGGTCATTGAAACCACCGATTGGGCCAGGCTGAAAGATAAACGCGTTCTGCTTACCACCGCTGCTGTGGCAGTATTTATTGTCAGCGCGGTTATTTCCTTCCTTTCATTCACCGGCGTGAACCCGCCATTTCAAGGCAAGGAACTGGCGCAGCTTCAAGCGACCAGCGCCTTCCTCCTGCCTGCCATCGTCACCATCATCAGCGGGATCGGAATCTTCTATCTCCTGAACGGCTGGACCTTCCGTGATTTCAGGCATGTCTTCACTCTGGTTGTCTTTGCCTTCCTGGCTTTCCTGACCGCCCGCGCCTCTTTCCGCGCTTCATATATCACCTACGACCAGGCGACCGAATTCCTTGTATATGCGCATGGAGCATCGGGCATCAAGGAAGTGATGGCACAAGCCAAGGAAATCTCGCTCCGCACAACTGGCGGCATGGGCGTGGCTATTGCCTACGATGCCAGCGCGCCAGATACGGGAGTCTCCTGGCCCTTTGTATGGTATCTGCGTGATTACACCAATCAACGCTCATTCGATCAGCCCACCCGCTCCCTACGAGAGTCGGTCGTGGTGGTTGTGGACGAGAAGAATTTTGACAAGATCGAAACCGCTCTGGGTCCCGGTTACTACCGCATGGATTACATCCGCATGTGGTGGCCCATGCAGGATTACTTCACCTTATCTTTTGAACGCAATCCGCAGTTTATCTTCAGCAGTGATGCGGCATTCTCCAGCGATCTGGATGCACGCAAGATACCCGATTCCATTCGAGCCGAAATTGGCAAGATCGAAAAGCCATTGGGAACCTTCGCCAGAGTTGAAGTGAACAAGGCGGGTTCCGAATGGATGATCTCGCAACTCGGGCGGCATTATCTGATCCGAAATGAAAATGACGTCCTGAACATTTACTCGTATAAGTTCCCAGATGATTATGCCTGCAAAGGTTTGTTGGGATTTATGAGATTGTCCTGGGCAAGAGATTACACGCTTTTCTGTGAAGGGTTCACCAACCCGCAGATCCGCGATGGCATCTTCAAAATTTGGATGGATCGTGATTACACCCAATACGCCGCGGCAAAGGGACGGCAGGACCTATCCCTCACAACCTGGAACCCCGCCGACAAGATGAGGCTGTATATTCGTCAGGATGTCGCGTCTCAGATCTGGAACTATGGCGTTGCGCCGGCTGCAGCAGAAGTCCAGCAGGATCCCACAGAAGATAAATACGTTCTTCTTTCTGCCGACAATGTCATCTCTTCCTTGGCAAACGAACCGCTGCCCATGAACGCTCCGCGCTCGCTGGATGTTGCAAAGGATGGCACACTTTATCTGGCAGACTCACGCAATCATCGCATCCTTCATCTAGACACAGATGGAACGGTTATCGATCAATGGGGCATCTTTGCAGATGGGGTTTCTCAACCTGTCGGAGATGGAACCATGAATGAACCGTGGGGCGTGGCGGTCGGACCCGATGGTTCGGTCTACGTCACCGACACCTGGAATCACCGCATCGAAAAATTCACCGCTGACGGAGAGTTCATCACGGCATGGGGTGTCTTTGGGCAGGGAGAAACGCCCTCCTCCTTCTACGGTCCACGCGGATTGGCAGTCGACTCCAAAGGCAGAGTCTATGTCACCGATACCGGCAACAAACGCATCGTGGTATTCGACAAAGACGGGAACTTCATCACCGAGTTTGGCAGCGGCGGATTCGAAGCCGGTCAATTCGATGAACCGGTCGGCGTTGCGGTCGATAAGAATGGAACCGTCTATGTGGTGGACACCTGGAATCAGCGTGTTCAAACATTTACACCGATCGAGACGGAAACCAGCCTGAGTTTCGTCCCGACCAATCAATGGGATGTCTTCGGCTGGTTCGGTCAATCACTGGACAACAAGCCCTTCATCGCAGTCAACGATGAACTGCATGTCTTCATCACCGACCCAGACGGCTACCGCGTGATGGAGTTTGACCCGAATGGCGTACTCCTTAAAACCTGGGGTGATTTCGGCGACAACGCTTCCAGCTTTGGGCTGCCGTCCGGCATCACGATCGACAATGACGGCGGTATCTGGGTCTCAGACTCGGTCAACAACCGCCTGATGAGATTTACCTTACCTGATTAATATTTTCTTCACCCGCGTCGAAAGGCGCGGGTGTTTTTTGCAGTCAAAGAATCCTTTATTCCTTTTTTCATAATGGTATAATGCGGTTTGCTGTTCAAAAATCCGATCTCCGAGGGAGAATAATGAAACTCCACGAATACCAATCCAAAACAATTTTTTCAAAGTATGGCATTCCGATTCCGAAAGGAAGGGTCGCGGCTACCGCTCAAGAGGCAAGGCAGATCGCCGAAGAGCTAGGAGGCCGCGTTGTCATTAAATCGCAGGTGCTTGTGGGCGGACGAGGCAAGGCCGGCGGCGTAAAGCTTGCCAAGGATTCTGCAGAAGCCGAACAACTGGCTACGCAGATCCTGGGCATGGAGATCAAAGGGCTGCCTGTACGCAAAGTGCTTGTCGACGAGGCATCTGCCATCGATCAGGAGATCTACTTCTCCATCACCGATGACCGAGCCGCGAAGAAACCGGTCATGATCGCGTCTGCCGCTGGCGGCGTGGACATTGAAGAAGTCGCGGCGAAAACTCCCGAAAAGATCATCAAGATTCACATCGACCCCCTATTGGGACTGCGCGAATATCAAGCACGCGACATTGCCGTTGCCATTGACCTGCCCCGTGAATATTGGCGGGACTTTGTCAAGATCGCCATGGGCTTGTGGGAAGTGTACAAGAATTCAGATGCCACACTGGCAGAGATCAATCCGCTTGTCATCACCAAAGACAAGAAGATGGTTGCGCTGGATGGCAAGATGATGATCGACGACAATGCCCTCTTCCGTCAGCCCGCACTGAACGAAATGCGCGACACCGACGAAGACGCCCCATCCGAGATCGAAGCCCGCAAGTATGGACTTTCGTTCATCAAACTCGACGGCAACATCGGCTGCATGGTAAATGGCGCCGGTCTCGCCATGACGAGCATGGACGTGATCAAACTTTTTGGCGGCGAACCGGCCAACTTCCTGGATGTGGGCGGCGGAGCAAGCTCCGAAAAAGTTGCGGCAGCCATGCGCATCATCCTGACCGATCCGAACGTGAAGGCGGTTTTGTTCAACATCTTCGGCGGCATCACACGCTGCGATGAAGTGGCCCGCGGCATCCTTGTAGCCATGGAAGAAGTCAAGCCCAAGGTTCCGATGGTTGTTCGCCTTGTCGGCACGAACGCAGAAGAAGGACGCAAACTACTTGAGAACGCCAATATGATCACCGCCGAAACACTGGCTGATGCGGCAAAGAAATCTGTCGCAGCCGCAAAGGAAGGGAAATAACCCATGAGCATCTTTGTTGATAAAAATACCCGCTTGATCGTGCAGGGCATCACCGGTAACGAAGGACTATTCCACACCACACAGATGGTTGCCTATGGTACCAATGTTGTCGGCGGCGTTACCCCTAGCAAAGGCGGCGAATGGGTTCTGGATGGAAAGGTTCCCGTTTTTGACTCGGTCAAAATGGCCAAGGCAGCCACCGATGCAAACGCATCCATCATTTTCGTCCCTGCCCGCTTCGCTCCGGACGCCATGTTCGAAGCTGCCGACGCGGGCATCCCCCTCATCATTTGCATCACTGAAGGCGTTGCCATTCAGGATATGATGCGCGTGCGAAATTACCTCGACCAGAAAAAGGTCCGTTTGATCGGTCCCAACTGCCCCGGTCTACTCACGCCCGGAGAAGCAAAAGTTGGGATCATTCCCGGCAACATTGCAATTCCAGGCAACATCGGCGTTGTCTCCCGCTCTGGCACACTGACCTACGAAGTGCTCTACGCCATGAAGAACCTGGGTTTGGGAGCCACCACCTGCGTAGGTATCGGCGGCGACCCGATCAACGGCACCAACTTCCTCGATGTGCTGGAAATGTTCGAGCACGATCCCAAGACCGAAAAAGTGATCATGATCGGCGAGATCGGCGGCAATGAAGAAGAGAAAGCCGCGCGCTACATCGCAGATAAAATGACCAAGCCCGTCGCGGCATTCATCGCCGGGCAGACCGCACCTCCCGGAAAACGCATGGGGCACGCAGGCGCGATCATTGAAGGCGGCGCTGGAACCGCAGCAGACAAAATCAAAGCCCTCGAAGCTGCCGGCGTTAAGGTTGCCAAACACCCGGAAGAGATCCCAACTCTGCTGTAAAAAACGAAGGCGAAAAATATTCGCCTTCGTCACCATCAAAAACTATCAGAATAAACGCATAGAGCCGCCTGACTTTGAAAGTCAGGCGGCTCTACGGTTATAATCGCAATTATCAATTATTTCTTGTGACCGTCGATATAAGCAACGGCATCACCGACGGTAGCGATCTTCTGCGCGTCTTCGTCAGAGATCTCGGCGCCGAATTTATCTTCGAAAGCCATGATCAACTCAACGAGGTCAAGCGAGTCGGCCTCAAGGTCTTCACGGAAGCGAGCCTCAGGTTTGATCTTTGACTCATCCACGCCAAGCAGATCCTTCACGATTGCAGTAAGTTCAGTATATGTGTCAGACATGACAACCTCCTGTTTAAATTTTGGCTGACCAATTGTAATCGGTGTACAAATCATGTCAAGCCAGTGACATTCTATCAGACTCAGGAACACTCCCTTATGACAAAAGTTGCGCCCATCGACCAAAGAAAAGCGGACCACATTAAAATAAACTTAGAGCACGATGTCCGCTCTGCACTGACAACCGGATTGGAAAGATATCGATTCATCCACGAGGCATTACCCGAATTGGATCTGAATCGAATCGACACGACCCAGCAGTTGTTCGGCAAAAAAATAAATTCCCCCATTCTCATCAGCTCCATGACCGGCGGAACAGCGGCGGCAGAGACCATCAACCTGAGGCTTGCTGAGGCAGCCCAGGAATGCGGAGTTGCCATGGGTGTAGGCTCACAACGCGCAGCTATTGAACACCCCGAGCAGTCATCCACATTTCAAGTCCGCCGGATCGCCAAAGACATCATGCTCTTTGCAAACATCGGCGCTGTCCAGTTAAACTATGGATATGGGCTGGATCAATGCCGCCGCGCTGTGGATATGATCGAAGCGGACGCGCTCATCCTGCATCTCAATCCATTGCAAGAGGCGGTACAAGATGCCGGAGATACAAACTTTGAAGGGCTGGCACAGAAGATCGAAGCCGTTTGCAAAACGATCGGTGTGCCGGTTATTGCAAAAGAAGTTGGCTGGGGAATCTCAGAAAGAACTGCTCACCTATTGTCAGAATGCGGCGTAGCAGTGATCGATGTAGCCGGTGCGGGCGGCACCAGTTGGTCGCAAGTGGAAATGCATCGGGCTCCTGATGAATTTACGCGCCAACTCGCCGCAACCTTTGTCGGCTGGGGAATCCCGACCGCAGAGTCCATCCTGAATGTCAAGAAGTCTACGCCCGAATTGACGGTCTTTGCAAGCGGCGGCATCAAGGACGGTCTGGACATCGCAAAATGCGTCGCGCTTGGGGCAGCCCTTGGCGGCATGGCGGGACAATTCCTGAAAGCAGCGGCGATCTCCACCGAAAACGTAGTGGAGATGATGAAGCTTACGCAGCGTCAGATTGAAGTCGCCATGTTTTCATCAGGCGCGGGCAGGCTGGCTGACCTATCGGGAAAACTGATCTCCTAGACTTTCATTGCTCATACTTCGATGCGGCTTTTTGATCTCAAAACCATAACCTTTGCCACAGCAGGGATTGTGATCGTTGCAACGCTGACAGTCCTGAGCTGGTTTTCAACTCCAAACGCCCTTCCGGTTACAGAGACTGCTCCACCCAAGCCAAGCGTCACAGTTCCTCCATCTCCGACCGCTGCAGCCTATTCAACGCCAACACCCACAGGCACTTATACACCCACGCCAACCTTTAACAATCTCCCTTCACCAACCAATACTCACACGCCAACTGTCACCGCAACATTAACATCCACAGAAATAAAAATAGAAGCGGGCGAGGTATTCATCGTTGGGGCACTGAGAAGAGACGAGCAAATAAAGTTATATGAGACTTCGCTGGGGTTCATTGGGCGCACAACAGAAATGAGCACGCAGATCGGCGAACAGATCAATGGGATCGGTTATGGTTCCCCGACCAATATCTGCGGTCCGCTCTCGATCTCCATTCTCCAATCCGCCGGGTTGCTTCCAACCGAGGGACTGATCCCCTTCGACTTTTGGCTGCTGAATCCGTTAATGACAAAAGACCGCGCATTGCTCAATCGCGTATTCCCGCCTGACAAGTTTATCCATGCTGACATCACCACGTCCATCAAGGAGCTTGATCTGTCAGGCTTTTCCCTGCTCCCCGGTGACTTTTTATACATCCGGCATGGTTCAGGCGGAAACTTCGATCACATGATGGTGGTGACCCGCGTGGATAGTAAAGGTCGCCCATATTCAGTGACGAATTTTAATAACGGGCAAGGCTATATTATTGATGAAGTTTTGCTTTACGATATAGACGACTCTGCCGCCGGGATTTTTCGCAAGTGGACATCGCGGCGTGAAGCAGCAGAAGGCGCAACCGGCTATGGAGGTTTTGAGTTATGGCGTCCGCGCGGACAACAATAAGCTCAAACAAAACCTGTTAAAATGAATCCAATGACCTCAAACATTCAAGCGATCATCTTCGATTTCGGAGGCGTGCTCATCGGCTGGGACCCACGAAACTTATATCAGCGCTATTTTCCAGATCAGCCTGAAGCCATGGAAAAATTTCTCAAGGAAGTCAATTTCATGGAATGGAATGCGCAGCAAGACAAAGGGCGACCATTTAGAGATGGCGTGGAAGTCCTTTCGAGGCAGTTTCCACATCGAGCCGAATTGATCCGTGCCTACCATGAGCACTGGATGGAATCCATCACCGGTCGCATTGAGGGGACCGTTCAACTTTTATACGCCCTGAAAGAAAATGGATACCCGGTGTATGGTCTCAGCAATTGGTCCACCGAGACCTTTCCCCTTGTAAAACACGAATTTGACTTCCTTGACCAATTCGACGGTGTGATCTTATCTGGCGAGATAAAGTTGATAAAACCTGAGCCCGAAATTTATGAAAAATGCCTGCAAATGGTCGGCAGACCTGCCAATGAGTGTTTGTTCATCGACGACTCTCGCGCAAATATTCTTGCTGCCGCTCAAATGGGATTCGACACAGTTCACTTCCAATCTCCCGAACAACTTTTCACCGAATTAAAAACCCGTCAATTATTGCCGGCTTCATTCTTATACCGAGGATAACCATGAACCTGAAACAACATATCGAGATCATGCTGCCCGCGATCGAACAGGAACTGCAAAAACAAGTGTCCAGACTCAACTCGCCGCGCACCCTCCCCTTCCATGAAATGCTGACCTATCACATGGGCTGGACAGGCGAAGGAGCCGGTAAAGAAGCCACCGGAAAGCGCATCCGCCCGATGATGGTACTGCTTGCAGCCGCCTCGACAGGGGCAGATTGGAAAGCGGCCCTGCCCGCCGCGGCTGCGATCGAAATGGTACACAACTTCAGCCTCGTCCACGATGATGTGCAGGACAACTCAGACAGGCGAAGAGGACGACTGACGGTCTGGAAGATTTGGGGCATCCCCATGGCGATCAATGTGGGAGATGCGATGTTCGTGATCGCAAATCAGGCAATCACAGACTTGATCGACACGCATCCAGCCGCGACAGTGGTGCGGGCGTCCACCATCCTTGGCAATACCTGCCTCGACCTGACTCGCGGGCAATTTCTCGATATGTCCTACGAAGAACGCACAGATCTCAACCTTGAAGATTATTGGCCGATGATCGGCGGCAAGACCTCGGCCTTGCTGTCTGCTTGTACGCAGATCGGCGGTCTGCTTGGGAATGCCAACGAAGATGAACAGGAAGCCTATCGTCGGTTTGGGTACCACCTTGGGCTGGCTTTTCAGGTGCAGGACGATATTCTCGGCATTTGGGGCGACGAAGCGCTGACGGGAAAATCTGCCGCGAGCGATCTGGTGGAAGGCAAGAATTCACTTCCCGTGCTTTTTGCGCTTGGCAAAAAAGGAAAATTCGCTGCGCGGTGGAAGCAGGGTCCCATCACCGCGGATGAGGTTGGTGAAGTCTCTGCCATTCTCGAGGCTGAAGGCGGCAAAAGCTTTGCTGAAGAAATGTCTGAAAAAGAAACACAGATCGCACTCGATTTTCTTACCAAAGCCAACCCACGCGGCGCAGCGGGCGAGTCTCTGCTCGAGTTGGCCAACATGCTACTTAAGCGGAAGCAGTAAGACGGTCAGAAAAGATGCGTGATATTCGTCAGGCTTGACATGCCATTTCGGCGTATCGTATAATCACCAATACCCTAGCGGGTGTAGTTCAGTGGTAGAACATGTGCTTCCCAAGCACAATACGCGGGTTCGATTCCCGCCACCCGCTCAAGGAAAAGTCGAGGTCAGGGTGCCTCGGCTTTTTGTTATACTATCAATTGTAAGGTTGCTGTCATGTGGGTATTTTGACCTTACGGTAAAATTCAAGCCGGAGAAAATCGGTATGATGCCAGACCAGTCAAAAGGTACTATACTGTACGTTGAGGACAATCCAGACAATCGGAACCTCATTCGAAGGGTTTTGATGGCTGAGGATTACTCAGTAGTGGAAGCAGTCAATGCGACGCAAGCGATCGAAAAACTCGAGACCGAAAGTGATCATATTGACCTGATCCTGATGGACATCAACATGCCAGATATGGATGGTTACACGCTTACCGCAAAGATCAAGTCCATTGAAAAATTTTCGAAGATCCCTATTGTTGCGGTCACTGCCAACGTAATGCGCGGCGACCGTGAGAAATCGCTGGAAGCAGGATGCGACGGGTACATTCAAAAGCCGATCGACATCGATACGCTTGGCCAGCAGGTTGAGCGATTTATGATAAGGAGATAGGAATAATGACCGAGCAAACACCTGCTGTTTCTGATACACAACCCATAAAGAAACCTACAATTCCCAAAGATGCGGCTGTACTGGTCGTGGAAGACAATGTTTCCAATTTCGTGTTGATCGCGCGCATGTTGGGCTACTTAGGTATTCATTGTGAATGGAAAACATCAGGCTATGAAGTAGTGGAATACGCAGACACACTGCCCCGACTCGACTTGATCTTGATGGACATTCGCCTGCCATACGAAGATGGCTACGGCGCATTGAAGAAGATCCGCGCCTCGGAACGGTTCAAGACCGTCCCCATTATCGCTGTAACAGCGGAGGCCAGCCTCGAACAAATGAACAAAGCCAAAGACTCTGGTTTTGACGGCTTTCTGGGAAAACCCCTGGACCCAGACCGCTTCCCCGACCAGATCCGCCGCATTTTGAGTGGAGAGCCAGTCTGGGAATTTAGCTAACCCCACAAAATGACAGCCGCACATACGACGCCCCAGCTTTCCTCAAAACAAAATAGATTTAAGGGTAGTCTCGCAGGTACACTTGTAAGAACGCTCTTGGTCTTTACGTTCATTCCCCTTGCCTTAATGGCGGGAGCGGCTTATCTGCGTACACGCGCATTACTGCAGGAGCAGGCGGCGAATCAATCTCAAAACCTTCTAGTTACACAACTTAATACGATCGATCATGAGATCGAATTCAAAGAGTCGCGGTTATCCCGTTTGATGGATAGCGGCGACTTCAAGATTCTGATGGAGCTTGCCCTTCACGCAAATCCGCAAAGCGATGAATTCCGTGATATCCGAAACGCGGTCCTAAAAGAATTTGAACTTTTAAATGCCCAGGAAAGCGCCCCCGCCTTTGATCATTATCTGCTACTCGACAAAACAGGAGCGATCAAAATCTCGAGCAACCAAAGCTGGGAAGGCAAAGCGGTCGATGCGGCGCTTATCAACGAGACCCTGGTTGAAAACCATTCCATTGCTATGAATGGACTCTCTCCCATTCTTCGCGATGAGTTCATCCTTGTCACGGCCATCCAATACGAAACCAGGCGTGGATCCACCCTGGGTTCTATCATCGGCATCACAGAAAAGGACAGACTTAAGGATCTTTTTCAACCTTTGCATGGACTTGCCCCGCTCGCGACAACCTATTTTGTCTTGTCGGATGGACAGGTCATCGTCAGCGACCCGGATACCGGCGACTTCAATTTATCTTCACCAGATTCGGTCACACAAAACGAGATCGACTCCGCACTCACTGATCTCATCCAAAACCAAAAGCAAAAGCCTCAAACTCTGAATGTGGATTCGCAGGACGCGCTTACTCAGATCCAATGGTTCCCCAGAATTCAATCAGGGGTGGTTTTAGAAGTGAGCACCCGCGAAATATACAGCCAGCTAACCAGCCTTGTCCCCTTCACTGGAATTCTAATCCTAAGCGCTCTGCTCGCCACCGGGTTGGTATTGGTGGTGGGAACGAACCGGGTCATCAAGCCGCTTCGAAATCTTTCTGATATTGCGCGTGGATTTGCAGAAGGAGACTGGAGTCGGCGCGCCACGGTAAAAAGCAATGACGAAGTGGGGTTGTTGGCCAGTTCCTTCAATGACATGGCTGACGAACTGGGTGAGATCTATCGCTCTCTTGAGCAAAAGATCGACGAACGCGGACGACAGATCCGCACCGCCGCTGAAGTTGCGCAAAACATCACTTCGCTCTCCAGCCTGGATGAAACCTTCAACAAGACCGTTGAATTGGTTTCACAGCAATTCGGCTTTTACCAAACCAGCATATTCATCCTTGACCGAAATGGCAGAAACCTTGAATTCAAAAAAGGGTTTGGTCCAGCATCGAAGGGCTTATCTGAAAAAAAGTATAAGATCGGTGTTGGTTCTACTTCCATCATGGGCTGGGTAAGCGCGAACAATCAAGCCCGTGTCGCTTCGGATGTAACGGAAGATGAACTCCATCTCAAAAACGAACTGCTGCCCGAGACCCGGTCGGAAGCTTGCGTACCGATCTCGCTTGGCTCTTTGGTGATCGGTCTATTGGATGTGCAAAGTGTCGAACCTGATGCATTCAGCCCGGAGACGGTGGTCATGCTTCAGACTTTGGCAAGCCAATTAGCCACAGCCATCCAAACCGCCGAGTTGACCGAGTCGAGTCATGTCAATCTCGAAGAACTCGCCCGCCTTTATCGGTCCAGTCATTTGATCGCAAAGGCAACCAGCGAAGACGCGATATTCGAAGCAAGCAGCAAGATCTTGCAGGATGCCCCATATCCGATCCTCAACTTCCGATTAAGAGATTCTCAACTCGAATTGGTCTCCCAGTCTGACGCGGTTGGAAGCCCGGATCTGTTCAAAGACACGAAACCTGTTTCAATGAATACACAGGAACTTGAAGAATTCTTTTCGAGCGGACCAGTCATCACATCGATTGATCAGCTTGAAGTACCTTCGGTGCTGCGAATTTTTGCTCAGAAGTCAAAGTTCGAAAGCGCAGCATACATCCCAGTCAGAAAGAACGAAAACATTACATCCATTTTGTTGATCGGTGCCCGTAAGCAAACTCTGTCCGCGGGAACGATCCAACCTTACACCGGGCTTGCAGACCTGATCTCAACCGCATTCGAAAGAACATTCGAGATACAACAAACGGAAAAGCACCTGCGGGAAGTGGAAACTCTGGCTTCCATCGGTGAGATCATCTCAGTCTCTTCTGACCTGCGTGGATTTTTTGACGCCTTGCACAGTATTGTGCGTCAGATCATTGGCGATTACAGTTTCATGGTCGCACTGTACGATGAAAAGAGTGACACGATCAGCATTCCTTACAGCCAGGAACTTGGTCAATTCCTTTCCATTGACCCCTTCCCTTTGGGTGAAGGACTGACATCGATCCTGCTCCGAACCCGTCAACCCTTGATGCTGGTGGAAGATACAGAAAAGCAAGCGGCGGAATTGGGCGCGAAGATCCAGGGACAGGCAGCCCGTTCGTGGATGGGCGCCCCCATGCTGATCCAAAACAAACCGATCGGCGCCATCATCATTCAAGATGTGGAGAATGAGAACGCCTTCACTGAAGATGACCTCAAATTCTTCGTCACCCTCACAAGCCAGGTGGCGGGTGTGATCAACAACGTGCGCCTTCTGGATGAAAGCCAAAACAGGGCGCTTCAACTTGAAACAGCGGCTGAGATCGCGCGCGACATCAGCGGCTCACTCAACATTGACGAATTGTTGATCAAGGCGGTTAACTTTATCCGCGAGCGTTTCAATTTCTATCACGCTTCGGTCTTTTTGATCGATCTTCCCGGTGAATTTGCAGTGATCCGCGAATCGACCGGTGACGCTGGCGCGCAGATGAAACGAGCCGGCTACAAGATCGGCATTGGATCAAAATCCATTGTCGGTTTTGTAAGCAGCAAAGGCGAGCTACTGGTCGTAAATGAAACCACTAAAGATGCGACCTATTTTGCGAATCCTCTATTCCCAGATACGCGCGCAGAAGCCGCGATCCCATTAAAGGTTGGCGAGCGCATCCTCGGTGTATTGGACGTGCAAAGCACGAAGCCTTACGCATTTTCAGAGGACAATCTTCGCAGCCTCCAGATCCTCGCCGACCAGATCGCCATCGCGGTGATCAATACCGAACTATTCTCCGAAACTCAGGAGCACCTTTCCCAGCACCGACTCCTGCATCACATCACCACCACGGTGGCATCTGGAACCACCCTCGAAGAAGCTCTTGAAAGTGCGGTCAACGGACTCCAGGTGACCCTCGGCGGAGACCGAATTTCCATCCTGCTCGTGGACCGCGAAAAGAAGAATCTTGAGATAAAAGCATCCATGGGCTACGCAGACGAAATCAAACGCGTCCACATCCCCATTGGGTCTGGTATCACTGGCTGGGCAGCTTCCCATAAACGTCCCCTGCGCATCAAAGATGTGACTACCGACTCGCGATACATTCAAGTCAGTTCAAACACACGCTCTGAGCTTGCCATTCCATTGATCTACCGAAACGAATTGCTTGGCGTACTTAATGCCGAAAGTGAACATGTGGATGCCTACACAGAAAACGATGAGGAAATGCTCGGCACGCTGGGCGGCAGCCTGGCTGCCATCATCGCGAACGCCCGCCTGCTTGAGCAGATCCGCTTACAGGCTGAGCGTGAACGTGTGATCTACGAAGTGACCAGCAAGATTCGCCGCTCCACTGATATCCAATCCATTATGATGACCACCACCAGTGAACTGACCCGCATCACCGGCTCTCGCTATACCAGGTTGGAAGTTAAACCCGGCAAAGAAAACGGAAAAGAAGACTCTTAATATGGCTGGCATTTTCTCAAACAAGAAAGCCTTCAATCCCGAAGAAAGCACTCGCGCCCTGTATCGGAACTGGCGTGAAAGTTTTGCTGTTCCCCTTTTGGTTGGCGTACTGATATTTGGCACGTTGATCTTGATCCCTGCCATTAATGGCGCGAAAAGTTCCATCATCAGCTCGCTGTTCATTGCGATCTATATCGCCACAGGGGTGGTGACCTTTATCCGCTTCCCCTATCTGATCCGCATTAGTATTTTTATTTTGAGCATCTTTGTGATCGCGCTGGCGGAACTCGCAACGCACGGGGTTCTTGGGGATTCGGTATTTTTCTTTCTGGGAGTCATTATTTTTTCGACAATGCTGATCTCTCCCAAGGCCGGCATTGTGGGAATTATCGTGGGACTCGTAACCAACATCGCCTTTGGCATATTCATGCTGAACGGAACCTTGCTGCCGATCAATCCCAATGCGTCTCCTGCCAAACTGGATGACTGGCTTAGCAACGGCGGCATCCTCGTGATGTTCGGCATTGTTATTGTGTTGGGATTTCAACGTCTTGAGAAGGAATTCCTCACCGCCCAAAAACAGATCGACTCAACACTCTCGGAGCTTCACGACGAGCGCAACATGCTTGAAGAGAAGGTAAACGAAAGAACGCTCAAATTGAGAAGAGTCAACGAGATCGGGCGCACTGTCACCTCCATTCTCGACCCAGATGAATTATTAGCCCGGGCGGTTCAACTGATCGGAAGTGAATTTGACTGCTACTACACTGCGATCTTCCTATTAGACATCACCGGTCAATGGGCGGACTTGAAAGAGGCCACAGGTGATGCCGGAAAAGTTTTACGCGAGAACAGACACCGTGTTGATATCAACGGAAAAAGTATCATCGGCAAAGTGATCCGCGACCAGCAAGTACAGATCGCATTGGATTCGGGCGCGTCCCCGATCCGTTTTGATAATCCCCTGCTTCCATATACACGATCGCAGATCGTCATTCCGCTCGCTGTTGGTGAGCGTGTGATCGGAGCCCTGGAAATGCACTCCACCAGGGAAAACGCATTTCAGCAACAGGATATCGATACTTATCTCAACATGGCTAATGAAGTTGCCATCGCACTTGAAAATTCCCGCCTCTTCCGCGAAGCACAACAAAGCCTTTCGGAAATGCGCGCCACCCAGCGTCAATATCTGCAAAGTGCGTGGGCAACACTAACTTCCGAACAGGACCTCGAGTACTCCATTGGCGAAAAAGACAGCCAGGAAAATGAGATTCTGGTTCCGCTTGCATTACGAGATCAGATCATCGGGCAGATCCAATTATCTTCCACTGAAGATTGGTCACCAGAGCAAAGAAACCTGATCGAATCGATCGCAACGCAGGCCGCGCTTGCCTTGGAAAATGCCCGCCTGGTGGAAGAGAGTCAAACCATAGCCGCAAGAGAAAGACTCGCAAACGAGATCATCGCCAAAGTATGGGCTTCCGCCAACATGGACGGCATTCTCCAGACCACAGTACGCGAACTTGGGCGCGCATTGGAAGCGGCCGAAGTGGATATCGAAATTTCGATGGATACAAAAAATGCGTAGCCCCGCTTCAGCCAACCCCACACCAGAGCAAAGCGCTCTTTCATCCTTTGACTACAAAGGCTGGCGTGAATATTTCATCCTGACCGTTCTGCGCGTCGCATGCGTTGCCGGGGTGGCTTTAATTGCGATCTCTTTCCCCACCGCATCCTATTCCGACCGCATTCTTTTTGTCAGCCTTTACATTATCTTATTAGGCATCACCCTTATCAAAACGCCCTACGTGATCCGCGCTTCGAGTTTATTGATCATCTCATTTGTTGTAGGCGTCAATTCCATTTTGTCATGGGGACCCTGGCTCGATGGCAATATTTTTTTCATTGGTTTTATTACCCTCACAGCTCTCCTTTTCGACAAACGCGTTGATCTTCTTGCTTTTTCCGCCAGTATCATCTCCTTCGTAGGGGTCGCGTTTCTACAACTCACCGGATCCATCACCTTCAACGCTGAAGGTGTCCCAGCCACCAATCTGTTTGACTGGGCCGCCTACATCGGAAATTACGCTCTCGTCAGCGCGATCGTTCTCTTCGCCGTCAACCAACTCAAGGGAGCTTTTTCCCGTGTCCTTCAAGAAGTGCAGGTAACCCTCGATCTTCTGACCAATGAACGCGTTCAACTTGAAGAAAGAATTCAGGAACGCACAGAAGAACTTGAAACGAAAACCGCCCAACTGCGATCTTCCACGACCGTGGCAAGGATCGTGGCTGAGATCCAAAACATCGGCGAACTGATGGAGACTGTCACAAATCTGACATCCGAGCAATTTGGCTATTACCATGTGGGGCTTTACCTGCTTGATGACGGCAAACGGAACGCATTCCTGCAAGCGGCATCCTCAGCCACCGGAAAGCAATTGATCGGGCAGGGATTCCGCATCGAGCCGGACCGGCGCAATGCCCTGCATCTGGTGATCGAACAAAAGCGGGTATATATCGCCTCCGATATTGGAGATGCAAGTTTTATTCGCGAAGCGAACTTCCCTCTCACAAGATCAAGGATGATGCTTCCCCTGGCCGTTCGGGGAGAAGTGATCGGCGTTCTGGATATGCATTCTGAACAGCCGCAAGCCTTCAGCGCTCAAGATGCTGAAGTCATGCAAACCCTCGCTGATCTGATCGCCATCTCAATTGATAATGTTCGTCTGATCAACGAAACCAAGATCTTGATCAGCCAACTTGAACTTAACACCTCCCTGCAAACGAGGCAGACATGGTCAAACCTGACCAGCGGACGCTCAAACGCCTATCAATACACACCAGCTGGCGTTCGCCCGATCTTTCCTGCCAACAAAAAAGATGAAGAGAATGGATTACGAGTGCCGCTGATCCTGCACGGACAACGGATCGGCACGATCAAGTTATTGAGAAAAGGAAGCATGTCCACGTGGTCTGAACGTGAGCAGAACCTGATCGAAAAGATCGCAGATCAAGTAGCGTTGGCGCTGGAAAACAGCAGGCTCGTGGAAGAAGCGCAAAGAGCCGCCCAGCGCGACAAGATGATCGCGAATGTCTCTTCACGAGTCCGCGAAACATTGGATATCGAATCGGTCGTACGAACGGCGGCGACCGAGCTACGCAGAGTTTTCGATCTAAAAGAAGCCGAGATCACGATCGGCACCACACCTGCTCCGTCCTCGTCAACCAAGAAGCAGATCAATCCTTTAAAAAGGTAGCAGATTTATGACGATGCCAAAGGAAAGAGGAATACCGTGTCACAGCTAAGAAGCCCGATCATTCTGCGGCTTACGCTCTGGTTCCTTGTACTGTCCCTGATCCCGATCGGAACAGTGTTCTTTTTCGTGCAAAGTCAAGTCCGCGAAAATATTATTTCAACCCAAATGGAGATCATGCGCGATCACGCCCGTATTTACTCCGCACGTATGGAGACGGAAACGGGACAGGAACAAGCGCTCGCTGTGGACATGATGGTTTCTTCCGCAAATGGAGATGTCTTCTTTCTGCTGGCAAGAAATGGCACCTACCTCGCGCACTCACTTCCAGACAAAGTGGGACGTTCCGCCCTCGAAGATCTGAGCTTTGATACGCTGCAAAAATTACTGGCAAGAGAATCCACCACCATCCTTGATAACGACCGGCAACTGCTGATCGGCTCCTATCGCACATCTCTCACCGACCCGCTGGCAGTGACCGTTGCGAGGCTTCCGGACAAGGTAGCCACCCTGAACTTGCTGACCAGAAATATTCTGATCCAATTATTCTTAGCCCTGGCCATTGTGGTTGTTGGAGCAGGTGCTGCGGTTTTGACCATTCTCCGACCGTTGGTGAAACTAGCGGATTACGCCACCGAAATCAGTCGTGGAAATTTCGATGCTCAGTTTGATGACCGCAGACTAAGCGGCGAAGTTGCCATGCTTTCTTCCAGTCTGAAAAGTCTAACCGCCAGCGTGCAAAGTTCGATCGGCTCGTTGGAAAGCCGTGTTCAGGAACGCACACTGGAGTTGGAACGCAGATCCAAACTATTGAAAGCCGTGGCGGATGTAGGTAAGGCTATCACATCCTATCGCAACCTTTCTGAACTGCTTCAGCAAACCACGTATCTCATCAATGAAAACTTTGGCTATTACCACGCGGGCATCTTTCTGTTGGACGACCGCAAAGAATACGCTCTTTTGGTGGCTGCAAACAGCGAAGGCGGCTTCCGAATGCTGGAAAGAAAAC
>JAGNWT010000028.1 GCA_017985935.1 Anaerolineales bacterium
AGCATGCGCATAAAAGTGGACTTGCCCGCGCCATTCGGTCCGAGCAAGCCTAAAATGCCGGGTTTGATCTCAAGGGAAAAATCTTTCAATCCCCAAAATCCGCGTTTGTATTCTTTGCCTAGGTTGTTGATGGTGAGTTGCATGGTGGTCCTCATGGAAAATATTTTTAACAGCAAGCAGTTATACGAGCCAGCGGCAACTTTGGTTGTAGATAAAAAGCCACCGGGGTGCCGATGGCTTTTTATCTTATCTCACGATTTTGATGTTGAACATCCCGTCTTGCATGGCACCGTACATCCGTACCCAAAGGGGCAGGTACATTTCTGTACCGCGCGCGGTGGTGATATCGCCCAGGTCCATGATGTGCCGCCAGCCAAAACTCTCCAGCAGTTTGGTCACTTGTGATTTTGCATCCGCGTCGTTGCCGCTAATGAAGATCTGATGGTCGCCGTCTGCCAGTTTGCGTGGATGGATCATGACCTGCGCGGTGACCGTGTTGAGTGACTTCACCACCTTGAGCGCGGGGTATGCCTGCTGGATCTGCTCGCCCAACGAATTGGTATTGCTCACGCTCAGTGAAGGCGGAAAGCCTTTTGAGAAATCCAGCGGATTGGATATGTCCACCATGATTTTGCCATCAAGGTTGGATTCACCCGCCATTTGAAGCGCGTCCAACGTGCCGATGCCTGATACGGCGTTAAAGAGCATCTCCCCGTGCGAGGCAGTTTCGGCGAACGAGCCAACTTTTACTCCGTGATGTTCCGCCAGCCATGCGGATAACTTCTTCGGGTTGCGGGTTCCAATCATTACATCGTGCCCCAATTCAAAAAGCCGCGCGGCGATCGCCTGCCCAACCATGCCTGAACCTAAGATCCCAGTTTTCATTTTATCCATCTCCTCTTGAGGAGAAGATGCTTTTCTTCTGATAAACCTTACGCATTAAAAATAAAAAGGTCGGTCACAACTGCGACCGACCTTTGGCACATATCTAATAGATGAATTATCCGTTCCTGCGCACAGCCAGCGCTGCGCCAACGATGCCCGCTTCGTTCAATAATTGCGCCGGCACCACGGGTGTTTCAAGGGTGAGGAGCGGCAGGAATTTTTCTGACTCTTTGCTGATGCCGCCGCCGATGATGAACAGGTCTGGCCAGAAAAGTTTATCCATGGCTTTCAGATATTTGTTCACCCGCTTGGCGTATTTCTTCCATGAAAGTTCTTCACGCTGTCGGGCTGAATCAGATGCGCGGAATTCTGCATCCACACCTTTTACTTCGAGATGACCAAACTCTGTGTTGGGGAGCAGGTGTCCGCGGTGGAAGATCGCGGTGCCGATCCCCGTTCCGAGCGTGACCATGATCACGGTCCCGGGTTGACCGCGCCCTGCACCGAAAGACATCTCTGCCAATCCGGCTGCGTCCGCGTCATTGATCATCGTACATTCACAGCCGGTGATGGTGGTGAAGAGCGCGTCGGCGTTCGTGCCGACCCACTTTTCCGAGACATTGGCGGCCATCATCGTTACGCCGCCTTTGATCGGAGCGGGGAAGCCGATGCCGATGGGCCCACTCCAGTTGAAGGACTGAGCGATCTGACGGACCACTTCTGCCATGGGTTCCGGCTCACCGCTCTTGGGCGTCTTGATGCGAACGCGCTCTGCGAGCAGTGTGCCTGTTTCAATATCTACGGGTGCGCCTTTAATACCCGAGCCGCCTACGTCAATTCCGAGAATGTTCATGATCAATTCCTAAAATATTTTTGCTGGATTTAACCACAGATATGCCGATGGGACAATATGCATTTGCAAGCTTTTGACAAATCGCCTTTGACATGGCAAAATGAACATCCAAAATTTGAACGCAAGGAAAAAAACATGACCAAACAACTGAGTAAACGTCAAAAACGCCGCGCAGACCAGAATCGTTCGCGCATATATACCATAGGCTTTGTGGTCGGCGGCGCATTGCTGCTCGCGCTGGCTTTGATCTTGCCGAACTTGAACAAACCCGGACAGGAATTCGTGGTGCCTGAAAAGGTCACCCGCCCCGCGGCAGATGGTTTAACCATTGGTGATCCCTCCGCCCCTGCCAAGATCGAGGTGTTCGAGGATTTCCAATGCCCGGCTTGCGCCCAATACAGCGCTGAGATCGAGCCGCTCGTGCTGGAGAATTTGGTTGCGACCGGCAAGGCTTATTACGTTTTCAACAACTTTGCTTTCATCGATTCGAACAGTACCACCAAAGAATCCAGAGGCGCGGCCAACGCCGGCTTGTGCGCCAATGAGCAGGGATTGTTCTGGGAATATCACGATCTCTTGTTTGCCAATTGGAACGGCGAAAACCAGGGCGCTTTCAGCAATGAGAATCTCTTGAAGTTTGCCACTGCGCTCGAACTTGACCAAAATGAGTTCGAGGCTTGCGTAAAAGAGAATCGCTACGCTGCCGATGTGCAAGCCTCCCTTGACCTTGGAACATCCATGGGCGTGCAGGGAACTCCGTCTGTGTTTGTGAACGGGACGATCGTCCGCCCGGGCTTCATTCCCTCCTATGAGGATATTGCCGCGGCGGTTGAGGCTGTGCAAAAGTAAACTTTACACTTGAATAAAAAAGAGCGGAGAAATTTCTCCGCTCTTTTTTATTCTCTGGTGATGGGAAGGTCGCCCGGCAGCCCCCACTCGCTCCATGAACCGTCATAGACCGTGATGTTCGAGTACCCTGCTAGTTCTGCAGCCAGCGCAGTGACGCATGCGGTCACGCCGGATCCGCAGCTGAAGATCATTTTTTGATCCTTGTTGACCAGCTTCGAAAACATGGTTTCAAGCGTGGTTGGGGGAAGCATGAATCCATCTTGAACTGTGTTTGCAAATGGCAGGTTGAGCGCGTTCGGCATGTGCCCGCCGCGTAAGCCTGCGCGCGGCTCAGGCTCAACGCCTTTGAAGCGGCCTTCCGAACGGGCATCCACCACTGCGAAGCGCGGATCGTTCAAAGCCGCGAGCACGAATCCCGAGTCGACGAACATTCCATCCTGTGGATGCGAAATGAAGTTTCCACGCTTTGCTGCCGAGCTTTGGGCGCGTGCGCCGCATGGATGTCCGGCCTGTTTCCACGCGGGCAGACCGCCATCCAGGACCGCCACGTTGGAATGTCCCATGGCGCGGAACATCCACCACGCTCTCGGGCTGGAATACACGCCCACGTAGTCGTAGACCACGATCGCGCTTTCTTGATCGATCCCAAGTTTTTGCATCTCGTCTGTGAAAAAGTCAGCGGCAGGCATCATGTGCGGAAGGGTTGTGTTCTTGTCGCGGATGTCGTTGTCGAAGTCGAATCGCAGCGCGCCCGGAACGCAAGACGCATCGGTCTCAACTTCCGCGCCGCCCACCGGTGTGACCGGTTTCATGCTCGCATCCAAAAGAACGAGATTTTCCGCATTGAGATTTTCTGCCAGCCATTGAACAGACACCAATGGCGATGTGATTTTTATACTGGACATAAAACCGCCTGATCTGAATTTTAAAAAATTATACGACTTAAATAAAAAAGGGCAGACACCTTTGGCCTGCCCTTTTTATTTGATCATTCTTTATGTTGCACTAGCCATGCCTGCTCATGAAGCGTTCCATGCGGCGCAGGGCTTCTTCGATCTGGCTGTACTCGGTGGCGTAGCAGGCGCGGACGTATCCCTCGCCGCCGGGTCCGAAGGCGTTGCCCGGAACCACGGCCACTCTTTCTTCACGCAGCAATTTTTCGGCGAAGGTCTCATCGTCCATGCCGGTGGCTTTGATGCTGGGGAAGGTGTAGAAAGCGCCGCGCGGTTCAAAGGTCGAGAGACCGAGGCGGTTGAGACCAGAGACGAGCAGTCTGCGGCGGCGGTCATATTCCGCGACCATTTCCTTCACGTGCGGTTCACCGGTCTTCAAAGCTTCAATGGCGGCATCCTGAGCGGTGGTCGGCGCCGACATGATTGTGTATTGGTGGATGCGTACCATGCCCTGAATAATGTCGCTGGGTCCGCAGGCGTACCCGATGCGCCAGCCGGTCATGGCATAGGCTTTCGAGAAGCCGCCGAGCAGAACGGTGCGGCGCTTCAGGCTTTCATCCAATGCGGGGAAGCAGACATGGTCAAAGTCGTAAACGAGGCGGTCGTAGATCTCGTCCGAGACCACGATCAGGTCAAATTGTTCGGCGATCCGTCCAATCTCCAACATCACCTCGCGCGGAGCGACCGCACCGGTCGGGTTGGACGGGTAACCGATAAAGATCACTTTGGTGCGCGGCGTAATGGCCTTGCGGATGTCATCGGGGTCAATGGTGAAGTTGTTTTCAATGCGCGCGGGAATCTCCACCGGCACACCGCCGGCAAGGATCACCTCGGCCTGGTATGAAACAAAACACGGGGTCGGGATGATGACTTCATCGCCCGGCTCGAGGATCGCAGTGAAGGTCAGGTACAACGCTTCAGACACACCGACCGTCGCCACTACTTCGCTGGCGGGGTCATACTTGACGTTGTATAGTTTGTTCAGGTTATCGGCCACGCCCTGACGCAGCTCCACCTTGCCGTGATTGGATGTGTAATGCGTCTCACCATTTTGAAGCGAGCGGATGCCCGCATCAAGGATGGGCTTGGGCGTGGTGAAATCAGGTTCGCCGATGCCAAGCGAGATCACATCCTTCATCGTCGCGACGATATCGAAAAACTTGCGGATGCCGCTGGGCTTCAACCCGGCCACCCGCTTTGCTAATCTTTGAACTTCACTAACTTCCTGCATTCAGCCTCCTTGTATGGGTTGCACGTGCCAATCGTCTGAAAATTCCTGGTAGGTCAATTCAAAAGCCAATCCGTCTTCGGTCTTCACGCGGAAGCCCTTTTCAGCGGGTCCGCGCCAGTGTGCAATGATCTCGGCGATCTCGTGCCTGCGTCCCTGCCAGACCAATGAAAGCGGTCTCTCCGCGTATTCGGTAAGACCCGCAGGGTCGGAACGGCATTCAACGGTTTCCATCATCTCGAAAAATAATAGGACAAGGATTCCCTTGTCCTATGGATTGATAACACTGCTATTGTCGCCAAGGTTCAGCGAAGAAGCTGCTTCTTTGTTCGCCTGCCCCTCCACGTAACAATTGCGCCCGATCAAGGAATGTTTGAGCGACGCGCCTTTAACCTGCGTCCCTTCTTCTATGATGCTGTCTGAGATCACCGCCGAATGGATCTGACAATTCGCGCCGATGGAAACGTACGGCCCGATGACCGCCGCCTCCACTTTGGCAGTCGGGTGGATGAAGACCGGCGGCTCGATCTTAACTGTCGGTCTGCTGCCTGCTTCGGATGAATTCCCCGCCCCCCGGTCCAGCAGGATGCGGTTGGTCTCCAGCGTGGCTTCAATGGTGCCGGTATCCAGCCAGGTGCCGATTCTGTTCACGCGCACCTTTGCTCCGCTTTCGATCATGATCGAGATGGCATCGGTCAGGAAGTATTCATTCTTGAGCATCACGCCGCGCGCCATCTGGTCGTCGATCGCCGCGAGAAGTTTTTCCGCGCTTTGGATGTAGTAACAGCCGACCACCACGAGATTGTTATCCATGCTTTGCGGCTTTTCAATGAAACGGGTCACCCAGCCGTCCGCGCCTTCTTCCGCCACCCCAAAGCGGCGCGGATCTTCCACCGGCATGACCCACGCCACACCGTCTGCCTGCTCACTGGCAAGGAAGGAGAAGTCGGTTTCCATGAGCGTGTCGGAGAAGCACATGATCATGGGTCCCTTCAAATAGTCACGCGCCAAAGACAGAGCGTGTGACTGTCCCTTCATTTCATGCTGAACAACATAATGCGCCTTGAGGTTCGGGTAGTGTTCCTTCATGAAAGGCGGGATCTGCATCTCACCCAGATACGGACCGAGGATGAAAATATATTCGGTGTTATCGGGGTCGGGCAGGGTCTTGAACATATCGAGCAGGTGCTCGAGCGAGGTTTTGCCGGCCACACTGACGAGCGGCTTGGGCTTGCTCCAGGTGTGCGGACGCATGCGAGTCCCCCAGCCAGCCATCGGAATGACGATCTTCATAGATTCAGCCATTAATATACTCCAGTGATAGATTTCACTGATATTTTACCTGTAAACCAAAAATCCTAAAACCGCGCCAGCCATCACCAACCAGACCGGGTTGATCTCGGTCAGGGTCAGCAGGGCAAAGGCTGTCAGGGCGATCATGACCTTGTCCCAGTTTTGGGCCAGCCCGCCGCCCCAGCCCAGCTTGCTGACGCTGAAAACGGACTGAGCCATCACGTAGGTCGTCCACAACAGCAGACCCACAATGATGGGGCGCACCGCTTTCAACATGGCGCTTACGGCAGGGCTGTCTTTGATCCCAAAAAAGAAGATCACCATGATCATCATCAGGATGGTCGTTGGCAGGATCGTGCCTGACACCGCAGAGACCGCGCCCCACGCCCCGGCCATTTTATAGCCGATGTAGGCAGAGACCTGCGGCGCGATGGGACCCGGTAAGGCGTTGCCGATCGCGAGCGCATCTGCGAACTCCTCATTGGTGAGCCAGCCCATGTTGACCGTTTCACGCTGCATCAATCCCATCGACGCCGGACCGCCGCCCCAGGAGAACAGCGCGACCCGCGAGAAAACAATGAAGAGACTCCAAAGCAAATTCATATCTTTACCATGTCCCAAATTGTGGATTTTCAATGCCCGCCTGAAATTCCAACAGGCGGCGGCGATGACCCGGCCAGATATCCTGCGGCAGATGGTTCAGATCAAACTCGCGCAGTTCCGCGATCTCGCCGTCAGGCTTGCCCGTGAACTCGAACTCCCTGCAAACGAAAACCACTGTGTGGTCGCTCTTCCACTCCACGAAATTGGAATACGCGCCCATCATGGTCAGCGTGCCGAGCTTTGCCCCGGTCTCTTCCCAGGCTTCACGGTGCGCGGCTTCATCAAGTGTTTCGTTTTTGTTGAGACCGCCGCCGGGCAGGAACCATCCGCCTTGATAGGTGTGGCGCACAAGCCAGACCTTCCCGTCCCGTGTCATCAGCACACGCACCCCCATGCGGATCGGGCGGAAGATGAAGCAGTAGAGTTTGAATCCGTAATACAGAACGTGAATGAACATTTATGAGTGACCCAGCACCGGGTGCGCCTGATAAGCGGACTCCACCTGCCGGACATCGTCTTCACTGAGTTTGATCTCCAACGCGGCAACGGCCTGATCAAGGTGCTCGATCTTGCTGGACCCGATAATGGGTGACGTGATATGCGGCTTGTTCAACATCCAGGCCAATGCGATCTGCGAGCCTGTCACGTTGTGACGCTTTGCCACATCAGCCACCTGCTCGGCCACAACAGGGTTATTTTCGTGCGAGTACAACTCCTTGCCGAAGGGATCGTTGTGCGAGCGGACCGTGCCGCCGCTTTTGCGTTCGGCGGAGAAATATCCGCGAGCCATCGGGCTCCACGGAAGCAGCCCAATGCCCTGATCTTTGCAGAGCGGGATCATCTCGCGTTCTTCCTCGCGGTAGATCAGGTTGTAGTGATTCTGCATGGACACGAACTTTGCCCAGCCATATTTTTCCGAGACATGCAGCGCCTTGGCGAACTGCCACGCGTACATGGAAGATGCTCCAATGTAGCGAGCCTTGCCCGCGCGGACAACATCATTCAACGCTTCCATGGTTTCTTCGATCGGCACGTTCGGATCCCAGCGGTGGATCTGGTACAGGTCCACGTAATCCATTTGCAGGCGCTTGAGGGAATTGTCGATCGAGTCGAGGATGTGCTTGCGTGAGAGTCCGCGGTCGTTCGGGTCGTCGCTCATCTGCCCGTGGACCTTGGTGGCGACCACAATGTTCTGGCGTTTTACATCCTTGAGCAGATTGCCCGTGATGCGTTCGCTTTCTCCCAGCGAGTAGACATCTGCTGTGTCGAAAAAGTTGATGCCTGCATCGAGTGCGCGCCGTACGAAGGGTTTGGCTCCTTCTTCATCCAGAACCCACTCGCGCCATTTCTTTGAGCCGTAGGTCATCATCCCCAAACATAAACGCGAAACCTTTAATCCAGTCTTGCCGAGATTGACGTATTGCATGGGAAACTCCTTTGTTTTGAAGCGGTAAATTACGGTTGGCGGCTGCTATAAAATTTCAAGTTTTGCCAGTGATGCGGCCAGGCGCTTGAGCCCGACCGATTTGAACTCGATGATGACGATCTCGTCGTTGTCTTGAATTCGGCTTTCCTGCACGATCCCTTCGCCAAAGGATGGATGCTTGACCCGGTCGCCAGAGTTGAACTTGCTGGTCGGAACAGGAGCAGGCTTGGCCGGGGAGGGAAGCGTCCACTTGGTTTCAGATGCGCTTGGAGTGCGGTAAAAACTTTGAGAGGAGGAGAATGAAGTCGCGGGACGTCCCGTGCGAGTTTTTCCGACAAGCAGGTGTTCTGGCAGGTCTTCCAAAAAGCGCGAAGGATAGGTCTGCTCGGACATGCCGCGTCCGCCGCGTTGAATGGCGCGCAGGAGATACAGTTTGTCTTTTGCGCGGGTGATACCCACATAGAAGAGGCGGCGCTCTTCTTCCATTTGTTCGGGTTCATCAAAGGATCGGCTGTGTGGGATGATGCCGTCATCGAGACCGACAATGAAGACCGCTCCGAACTCCAGTCCCTTGGCGGCGTGGAGCGTGAGCAGGGTGGGCGCGTTGGCGTCGGTGATGGTGTCCTGGTCTGCCACGAGCGCGATGTTCTCCAAAAATTCATCCAGCGTGCGGTTGGAGTATTCGAGCGCGAGTCGTTTTAATTCCTGCACGTTCTCCCAACGCTCGGCGCTTTCCTCGGTTTCATCTTCGATGATGTATTCCTTGTAGTTGATGTCGCGGGTGATGCGCTCGAAGAGCTCCACGGTGGTGGAGGTGGCGGCGATGGCGCGCCAGTTGGCGAGCATGCCGCCAAAGTCTGCGAGCGGAAGTGCGGCGCGCCCGGTGAAGGCTTTGTAAAAAGGAGAGTCTCCGCCGCGAGCGAGATCCAGCAGAACTGCACCGGGGCTGGTATCGTTCTGGCGCGCAACCAGATTGAGGGTGGTGAGGGTCTTGTCGCCGATGCCGCGCGGCGGGACGTTGATGATGCGCCCTAGGGCGGCTTCGTCCGCGGGGTTGTGTACGAGTCGGATGAACGAGATGACATCCTTCACTTCGCGGCGTCCGTAAAATCTTTGCGCGCCGACCAATTTATATGGAAGCCTTGCCTGCAAGAATGCTTCTTCGAGCAGGCGCGACATTGCGTTGGTGCGGTACATCACGGCGCAGTCGCCGGGCTCGAACTTGCGAGAAGCGACCAGTTCTGCGATGGTATCCACCACAAAGGCGGCTTCGCTGTAATCATCGCGCGCTTCGAAGTAGAGGATCTTCTCGCCCGCGCCGCGGTCGCTGAAAAGTTTTTTCTTGTGCCGGTTGCGCGCGCGGTCAATGACGCTCATGGCGGCGTCGAGAATGTTCTGATGCGAGCGGTAATTTTGTTCGAGCAGGACCACTTCGGCTTCGGGAAAATCTTCTTCAAAGCGGCGCACGTTTCGGTAGTCCGCGCCGCGCCAGGCATACACACTCTGGTCGGGGTCGCCCACGCAGAAGATGTTTTTGTGATACGAAGCAAGGTGCTTGACCAGCGCGTACTGCGCGAGATTGGTATCCTGGAATTCATCCACCAACACATGGCGGAATCTCTGCGCGTACTTGTCGCGCACGGCGGGGTTGTCTTCGAGCAGGCGGGCGGTGTAAACCAGCAGGTCGTCAAAGTCCACGGCGTTGCTGGCGATGAGCCGCTTTTGGTATTCGGCGTAAACCCGCTTCACAACTTCATCGCGATAGGTTGCGGTCGGGTAATCATCGGGCATGATCAACTCGTTCTTCGCGCGCGAGATGGATGCGTGTACGCTTGCGGCTCGATATAACTTTTCGTTCAGGTTAAATTCTTTAACAATGTTCTTGACCACCCGCTCCTGATCGTCAGAGTCAAAGATCACAAAATTGGACTCGAGCGGAAGGTGATCCACTTCACGCCGCAGGATGCGGGCGCAGATCGAGTGGAAGGTGCCGAGCATGATGCCATCGGTCGCCTGCTCGTTCAGCATGGATTTCACGCGCTGGTCCATTTCCTTCGCGGCTTTGTTGGTGAATGTGACCGCAAGGATCTGCCACGGGCGAATGCCCTCGGACGCGATCAGGTAGGCGATGCGCTGGGTGAGCACGCGCGTCTTGCCGGACCCGGGACCTGCCACGACCAAAACAGGTCCATCGGCGGCTGTGACAGCTTTACGTTGTTGAGAGTTGAGTTTGGCGAGAAAATCCATGATTGAAGGGGAAACCTGGGTTATTGAAGGGATGAAAAAGTCGTTGAACGTTTAACGTGAAAGCGTTCAACGACTACGAAACGAACAGGCGATAAGAACTAGCCGGTTATTTGAGTTCGGATGTGCAGTTGGGGCAGCGTGTGGCTTTGATGGAAATGGTGCTGATGCAGTGCGGGCATTCCTTGGTTGTGGGAGCGGCTGGCGCGGCAGGCGCAGGCGCTTTCTTCATCTTGTTTGCGGTCTTCACGATCATGAAGATGACGAACGCGACGATGATAAAGTCTACAACGGTTTGCAGGAAGAGACCCCAATTGATGGAGGCGGCGCCGATGGTCAGGGCGAGACCGCTGAAATCCACGCCTCCCATGACCAACCCAATGAGCGGCATGAGGATGTCATTAACAAGGGAGCCGACGATCTTGCCGAACGCGCCGCCGATGATGACACCAATCGCCAGGTCCAGCACGTTTCCGCGCATGACAAATTCCTTGAATTCCTTTACCATGATATTCTCCTTTGAATTTCGAATGAATTGTTTTTGGATTTTATGTTATGAAAGTTTCGTTGTCAACGATGAAAGGAATATTGCGCCTGATGTGAAGTGAAATACTTCTTAAGCAGCGGCAGGCTATAGATCGAAGAGAGCGGCAGGGAGGTTGCGCAGAGTGAACCGGTCAGGATCAGACCTGCGGTCGTAAAGACTGTGGATATCCCTTCCGAAGGGGGGCTGATTGTAAAAAATAGTATAATCCCTAAGACACAGCATAAGTTGAATAGACTTTTTATTAATAGTTGATGAGGGACTGCAAGCTGTGAATTATAGAAGATTACAATTTAGTAGACACGAGGCAAAGCTTGCCTTGTTTTGCAAACAAAGGAGGTGCCGGGTATTTTTCGTTGATCAAGTATGGCCATACCGTCAAGCTTTTCAATCCTATTTGTTAATTTCTTGGAGGAGAAACAATGTCTCGTAACCGTTTGATGTCTGTTTTGGGTCTGTTGGTTATTGCCAGCATGATCCTCGCCGCCTGCGGCGGCTCAGCTGCCACTGAAGCGCCTGCCGCTACAGAAGCGCCCGCCGCTACAGAAGCACCTGCTGCTGCCACTGAAGCCCCTGTTCCCACCGAAGCCCCCTCCACCCGTATGGGCGGCTGGCTCGATGAGATCGTGGTTTCTGTTGTTGCCAAGGATTCTGCTGTTACCCAGATCCAGGCTGGTGCGATCGATGTGTACGCGTCTGGTTTGTCCAGCGCCGACCTTCCCACCATTCAGGATGCTGGTTTGAACTACACCAAGCAGAATGGTCTGTATTACGACATGATCTTCAACCCGGCTGAGTTCACCTCCGGTGAATTCAATCCCTTCACGAATCGCAAGATCCGCGAAGCGACCAACTGGCTCGTCGATCGTGATTACATCAACCAGGAAGTGTACGCGGGCGGCGGTTTGCCGAAGTACCTGCCGATCACAACCCAGTTCCCCGATTATGCCGACCTCGCTGATGTAGCCCGCAAACTTGAAGCCAAGTATGCCTACAACCCCGACAAGGCCAAGGAAGTGATCACCGCTGAAATGGAAGCGATGGGCGCCACCCTCAATGCCGACGGAAAATGGGAAAAGGATGGCGTGCTCGTCAACCTGATCTTCCTCATCCGCTCTGACAGCGATGGCACCCGCCAGCCTCTCGGCGACTATTTTGCTTCACAGCTTGAGACCGTTGGTTTCGCTGTCGAACGCCAGTACGGCAAGTCCTCTGAATTGGGACCCAAGTGGCAGGGTACCGCTGCTGATGGCGGCTGGCACATCTACACTGCTGCGTGGAGCGCCACGATCATCGACCGCGATCAGCGCAACATGTTCCAGGAAATGTACCTGCCCTCCAGCGCCCAGGGTCTCGACCTGATGGTCGCCAACCAGCCCGATCCCGAATTCTTGGAATTGGGTGACAAGCTCGCCAACGCCGAGTACAACGACCTCACCGAACGCCGCGCGATGATGGTGCGCGCGCTCGAACTTTCTCTCGAAGACTCCCTGCAGTTGTGGCTGATCGACGGCAAGAACTACTCGCCGTACAGCACCGCTGTCAACCTCACCTTCGACCTCGCTGCCGGTGTTGAAGGCGCGCAGGTTTGGCCCTACACTGTCCGCTTTGCCGGGCAGGAAGGCGGCCAGTTGAAGTGGGCCACCGGTGACCTGTTCACCGAGCCTTGGAATCCTGTCGCGGGCAGCAACTGGGCCTGGGATCAGGCCGTGATCCGCGCCACCACCAGCGGCGACACCATGAACGATCCGTTCACCGGTTTGCTCTGGCCGCTGCGCATGGAACGCGCCGAAGTGACCGTGATCGAAGGACTCCCCGTCGGCGTGACCAATGACTGGGTCACCCTCAATTTCGCACCCGAGATCAAGGTGCCCGAAGACGCATTCGTTGATTGGGATGCGACCACCCAAACATTTATCACCGCTGGCGAGAAATTCCCCGAAGGTCAGACCGCCAAGCGTATGAGCACTGCCTACTATCCTGCCGACCTGTTTGACACAGTCAAGTGGCACGATGGTTCCAACCTCTCCATGGCTGATATCATGCTCGCCTGGGCCATGACCTTTGACCGCGGCAAGCCCGAAAGCAAACTGTACGACGAAGTTTATGTTGCCAACTTCGAAGCCTTCATGTCCACCTTCAAGGGCTTCCGCGTTGCCTCCACAGACCCGCTCGTGTTCGAAGTTTATAGCGACACCTTCAGCGCTGACGCCGAATTGAACGTCGGCGGCGCCTGGCCCGGCTACGGTTTCGGCGAAGGTTCCTTCTCCCAGATCGCGATCGGTAACATGGCCGAAGAGAATGGCGAACTCGCCTACTCGATCGACAAGGCTGATGTGAACCAGGTCGAACAGCTCAACTATGTGGGTGGACCCAGCCTCGAGATCCTCTCTGGCAAACTCGAACAGGCCATCACCGACTCCTACATTCCGTTCGAGCCGCTGCTCAGCCAATACATCACCAAGGATGAGGCCAAGGCTCGCTACGAATCCCTCAAGGCTTTCTATGCTGAGCACGGTCACTTCTGGATGGGAACCGGCCCCTACATGCTCGACAAGGCCTTCCCGACCGAGAAGACCCTCACCCTCAAGCATTTTGCCGAATATCCTGACCTCGCCAACCGCTGGAGCGGATTCACCGAGCCCAAGCTCGCCTCCGCTGAACTGGATGGACCCGGACAGGTTAAGATCGGCGATGAAGCCATCTTCGATCTCTTCGTCAACTTTGGCGACGAAGCCTATCCTCAGGCTGAGATCAACTTCGTGAAGTTCCTCCTGTACAACGCCAAGGGCGAGGTTGTCACCGTTGGTGAAGCCACCGCCGTGGCGGATGGCCAATATCAGGTGGTTCTGCCCGCCGATATCACATCCCAGCTTGAAGCTGGCTCCAACAAACTGGAAGTTGCCGTGGCTCCTCTCACAGTGGCCATCCCCACCTTCACCAGTATCGAGTTCGTAACAGCCCCGTAAGGTTTACCGGGTAGAAATAAATAGGGGCAAGGCTCAATGCCTTGCCCCTATCTTATAACTGGAGAGTATGACCATGGCAGAAAGTAACACCACAGCAGAAAGCCTGACCAAACTTATTAAAAAATCTTCCTCGAGCACCTTCGCGCGGATCTTTCGATACACGATCTCGCGCCTGACCACGCTTTTCCTCACGGTCGTTGTGGGTGTGTACCTCACGATCATGATCGCCAACATGGGCGGATACGTGGACACCATCATGCGAGCCGAGATCCGCGAACGCATTACACAGGGCGTCCTGGTCAATAAAGCCTATCAGGATATGGCTCCTGAAACCCGCAAGAAGATCGCAGAAGATTTGATCGCTGTGGAAGAGAAGCGTCTCAACCTCGACACTCCAGTTGTCATCCGCAGTTTTAATTATTTAAAGAATGCCCTGAAACTTGAATTGGGACGTGCCCAGAACATGACCAGCGATAACGGCTCAAGGACCGTCCGCCTGATCTTGCTGGAGCGTTTGCCCGCCACCATGTTATTGATGGGAACGTCGCAGCTTTTCCTTTTCTTTTCATCGATCTATTTTGCACTTTCGCTTTCGCGCAACTATGGCAGCTGGCTCGACAGGCTGGTGATCTCGCTTTCGCCGACCTCCGCCGCGCCCTCCTGGTTCTATGGAATTTTTCTCATCCTCATTTTTTCTGCCGTGCTCAAGGTCTTGCCTTTCGGCGGCATGGTGGATGCGCCCCCTCCTGAAACGACCCTTGGCTACAGTTTGAGCGTGCTCAAGCATTTGATCCTGCCGGGAGCTTCACTGGTGGTCAGCGCTTTCTTCCTTAGCATTTATAACTGGCGCACGTTCTTCCTTATTTATTCCAGCGAGGATTATGTGGAGATGGCCAAGGCTAAAGGTCTACCTGCGCGGGATATCGAGCGGCAGTATATTTTGCGCCCCACCCTGCCCAATATCATCACCAACTTTGCACTCCTGCTGATCGGTCTGTGGACCGGCGCGATCGTCACCGAGACCATCTTCCTGTGGCCGGGTCTCGGCATCACCCTGTATCGCGCAGTCGGTCTCTTCGACATTCCTGTCATCGTTGGCTCCACCATCATCTTTGCGTACTTGCTCGCCATCACCGTCTTCCTGCTAGATTTTGTTTACGCTCTCGTTGATCCGCGTGTGAAGGTGGGAGGATAGATCATGAATCAACTCAAGAAGACCTTTCAGGAAATGCTGCTTTACCCATCAGCCATCGCTGGTTTGCTGACCGTTGTTTTTTTGGTCGGGCTTGCCATTTATGCGATGATCGCCATTCCTTACAAGCAGGCGCTCATCCTCTGGCGCGGTGGTGAAGACATCTGGTATCAAAACCCAAAGTTTGCCGCGCCGGCCTGGTTCAATAATTTTACGAAGGTAAAACAACCGGTCTCTTTCGTGATGAAAGACGGCGACCCCGGCATCGAAAAGGTTATTGTGCCCGGCGATCAGAACACCAGCCGCATCACACTCACCTATTCCTTTGATTTTTCCTACGACGCCTTCCCTCAGGAGATCCTGTTGTACTTTGATGCGAAGTACATCGAGAAGCAGCCGTTTGCATCCATCTACTGGCTTACTCCGGACGAACGCAAAATCCGCATTGCCGATTTTGGCGTTGACTCCAAACAGACTTTCCGCATTTCGCAGGACGAAAAACTTCAGCGCCGACTTGGCGGTCTTGAAGCCATGCAGGGATTGTTCGTTGGCGAAGACGGCGAGACCCCGGTCAAAGGGATCTATAAACTTGTGATCGAAGGCGTAACCTTTGAAGAAGGTTCAGACCTGAATGCGGAATTTGTTTTCCACGGAACGGTCTATGGTCCCTTCGGCACCGATCATCAACGCCGCGATCTGCTTGTGCCCATGCTGTGGGGAGCGCCGGTCGCTCTTGCCTTTGGCTTGCTCGCCTCCCTTGGCACCTCGGTGCTGACGATGATCATCGCAGCCATGGGCGCCTGGTATGGCGGCTGGATCGACGAACTGATCCAGCGCATCACCGAAGTAAATTTGGTTCTGCCTTTCTTCTCCATTCTGGTCATGGTGGGAACCTTCTATTCTCGAAGCACCTGGGTCATCCTTGGGGTGACCGTGCTGTTGAGCATTTTCACGGGTGGCATCAAAGCCTATCGCTCGATCTTCATTCAGGTCAAAGAATCGACATATATCGAAGCGGCGCGCGCTTATGGCACCAGCCCCCGTCGCATCATCTTCGTTTATATGATCCCGCGCATGATCCCGCTGCTTATCCCTGGGGTTGTTTCGTCCGTGCCAGCCTTTGTGTTCCTTGAAGCCACTCTTGCTGTTCTTGGCTTGGGCGACCCTGTCCTTCCCACCTGGGGACGCTTGATCAATGACGCGTCTGTGAACGGCGCGTTATACAAGGGACTTTATTATTGGATCATGTCCCCTGCCATTTTATTGATGGTGTCTGGGTTGGGGTTTGCCATGCTCGGTTTTGCCCTCGACCGGATCTTTAACCCCAAACTGCGAGACTTATAGCCATGACCGAAAATACATTGTTACGTCTTGAAGATCTAAAACTTCACTTTCAAACCACCAAAGGGATCGTGCAAGCCGTGGATGGCGTGAACTTTTCCCTGGGTTACAACGAAGCTGTTGTTGTGCTCGGCGAATCGGGCTGCGGGAAGAGTTCACTCGCGAAAGCCATCCTGCGCCTGTTGCCGCGAAATGTTGCGGGGTATTCCGGCAAGGTGTTCCTGAATGGTGCGGATATCATGGCTTTCGATGACGAAGAGTTCCGCCGCAACGTGCGTTGGGTGATGATGTCGCTTGTGCCGCAGGCCGCGATGAATTCGCTCAACCCTGTGTTGAAGGTCGGTGATCAGGTGGCTGAGCCGCTGATGACCCATCACGGCGTTAAGAAGGAAGAAGCCCTGCAGACCGCGCGCGCCATGTTCCAGCATGTCGGTGTGCCCGAAGCATTTCTCGACCGCTATGCCTTTGAGCTGAGCGGCGGGATGCGCCAACGCGTGGCCATCGCCATGGCTTTAGTTACTTCCCCTGCGCTCGTTGTTTTGGATGAGCCCACCTCTGCTTTGGATGTGCTGACCCAGGCGAATATTTTCAATGTGCTAAAGCGTTTGAAGCATGAGCTGGAGACCAGTTTCATTCTCATCACCCATGACATCGCCACTTCGTCAGAACTGGCCGACCGTGTGGCAGTGATGTATGCTGGGCAGATCGTGGAAGTTGGCGATGCGAAGAGTTTCTTTACCGCCCCTCTGCACCCCTACTCGAAAAAATTAATGGCGAGCGTGCCGCGTTTGCGTGGAGATCAGGAACCCGAGTTCATTACCGGGACTCCCCCCAGCCTTTTGAACCTGCCCACCGGCTGCCGATTCAGAGACCGCTGCCCGGCCGCATTTGGTCGCTGCACAGAAGAGCCGCCTGTCGTCAACATCGAACAACGCCAGGTCAAGTGCTGGTTATTTAGTTAGCAGGAGACGGAACACATGGTTGCAAAAACGATTGAAGAAAGAAAAGATGTCTCCGGCGCAAAAGGTGATGTGCTCCTTTCGGTGCGAGACCTTCATGTCTGGTTCGAACTTAGGCGGTTTGGTTTTGGGCACGCCGGATACGTCCGCGCTGTGGATAATGTTTCGTTCGACCTGGATTATGGCGAAGCTGTGGCAGTGGTTGGTGAGAGCGGCTGTGGAAAATCCAGTTTAATGAAGACAATTCTTGGGTTAAACAAGCCGACCCAGGGAACGATCCATTTTGATGGCAAGGATATTCAATCTTTCAGCTCACAAGACTGGCAGTGGTACCGCCGTCAGGTTGGGTACGTTCAGCAGGACCCGTTCGGCGCGCTGGCTCCCTTTATGACGGTGCAGCGCATCCTTGAGGAACCGTTGATCGTGCATGGGGTCAAAAGCCCCGCGGAACGTCTTCAGCGAGTCCGCAAGGTGATGGATGAAGTGAAGCTCTCGCCGGTGGATGATTTCCTCACTAAATATCCGCACATGTTGAGCGGTGGTCAGCAGCAGCGTGTCGTCATCGCTCGCGCCATGATCATGGAACCGAAGTTGATCGTGGCTGATGAGCCCGTGTCCATGCTCGATGCGTCTGTCCGTGTGGAGATCTTGAAACTGCTGCGCGGCTTGCAGGAAACTCACAACCTGGCGATGATCTATATCACGCATGACCTATCGACCGTGCGCTATTTTTCCGAGCGTATCTTTGTGATGTACGCCGGGAATATTGTTGAAAAATCTCCGGTCGTTGACCTGCTGAAGAATCCCTCGCATCCTTATACAAATGCCTTGCTCACGGCCACTTCCGACCCGGATGCCCGCAACGCAGAAACCTTTAAAGAGATTCCGCCTGGCGAGCCGCCGAGTCTGGTGACACCGCCGGCAGGGTGCCGCTTCCATCCGCGCTGCGCCCGCAAGATCGACAATCTTTGTGAGGTGGAAGTGCCCTCTGAATTTGAGGTCTCTCCCGGTCACGCTGCGGCATGCTGGTTGTATAAGTAATGTTGAATCGTCCGCGGCTCTTGCTTGGCGTTGCCATTGGCATGATGGTGCTTGGAGTGGTGTTCCCATTTTTAATGGTGATCCATATTCTTGAGTCCACTTTCTTTTTGAATTTTCTGTCGTTCATACTTTCGACCCTTGGCATGTTCCTCGGCGTGGTTGGCATTGCCGTTTCCCGAACACGCGGCGGCCGCAGGGATGACGACGACCGCATGCGATAGGAATCATGCGCCGGGTTGAAAATGTCAATTGAGTCGAATCCGCTTTCGGTCAGCCGGGAGCGGATTTTTTATCAAAAAGACCGTTGTTTTGACCAGGTTTCATACCAAATTTAAAAAACAGTCCTGTAGTGGGGTGTTGAATTGAACTTTAAGGGGTAATTTATTAAGCAAGTTGACTGGATAAGTCGCTTTTAGAGTTGTCGTGTTGACGCTACTAAAGAATTGGGTATAATTCGGTCTGCTTGCCACTGGACTTAAGTGTTTTACCAAAGTAGTTCTTATCCCAATAAAGAAAAGGACCTCGCGGATGCCTGATCTGTTATTAGATATTCAAGGGCTTGAAACTCAATTCAAGACCCCCGATGGTATTGTTCATGCAGTAAATGGTGTTTCTTTTGATTTGAAGGAAGGCGAGACACTTGGCGTAGTGGGCGAGAGCGGTTGCGGTAAGAGCGTGACCATGCTTTCGGTGCTGGGGCTGATTCCTTCCCCTCCCGGAAAAGTAGTCAACGGGAAGGCGTTTTTCTTTGGTCAGGATCTCTTGAAGATGTCTAATGAAGAGATTCGCCATGTGCGCGGGGCGCAGATCAGCATGGTCTTCCAGGACCCCATGACCTCGTTGAACCCCGTATTGACAATCGGTAAACAGCTTGAAGAGCCGCTTGTCCTTCATATTGGTATGACCAAGAATCAAGCTCGCGAACGCGCGGCAGAACTTTTGGGAATGGTGGGAATTCCAAATGCCAAAGATCGATTGAATGATTATCCACACCAATATTCAGGCGGTATGCGTCAACGCGTGATGATCGCCATGGCTTTGGCTTGCAGCCCGCAAGTGTTGATCGCGGACGAGCCGACCACTGCTTTGGATGTGACCATTCAGGCCCAGATCATGGACCTGGTGAAGCGCCTGCGCGATGAACTTGGCATGGCCATTGTTTGGATCACTCACGATCTGGGCGTTGTTGCCGGTCTTGCAAAACGTGTGCTTGTCATGTACGGCGGATTTATCATCGAAGAAGCGAGCGTGAAGGATCTGTTTGCGAATCCTTCGCATCCCTACACGATCGGTCTGCTCGGCAGCCTGCCCCGTGTGGATGAACAGCAGCATACCAAACTATATTCCATTGAAGGACAACCTCCCGTCCTTTATCAAAAGCCGACCGCATGCCCGTTCGCCCCTCGTTGTAAGTGGGCAATGGAAAGATGCTGGAAGGAAAACCCGGCGCTGACTCAGGTTTCCAGCGAACATCGTGTGGCCTGCTGGGTGGATACCAAGACAGGGAGAGCAAAATAAATGTCCAACAATGATGTCCTCTTGAAAGTTGAAGATCTAAAGATGCACTTCCCCATTTTCCGCGGCGTGTTCCAACGCCAGGTGGGAGCGGTGCATGCGGTGGACGGTGTTTCATTCGATGTCAAACGCGGTGAAACCCTTGGGCTGGTGGGTGAATCGGGCTGCGGTAAATCAACGACCGGCAGAACCATTCTTCAGTTGTATAAGCCGACCGCAGGGAATGTTCATTTTGACGGCGTCGATCTGGTCAACCTCAAAGGCGAAGAGATGCGCAAGACTCGCCGCAAGATCCAGATGATCTTCCAGGACCCGTATGCAAGTTTGAATCCGCGCATGACCGTTTCTGATATTGTCGGTGAGCCGCTCATGGTTCACAGCGTGGCGACCGGCAAGGAAATTCAGGAACGTGTGGAGCACCTGCTTGAGCTGGTGAATTTAAATCCCTCCTTTGCTTCGCGTTACCCGCATGAATTCTCCGGCGGACAAAGACAGCGTATCGGCGTTGCCCGCGCGCTGGCTCTTCAACCCTCCTTTATTATTTGCGACGAGCCGATCTCTGCGCTCGACGTTTCCATTCAAGCTCAGGTGGTCAACTTATTGGAAGAACTGCAAGAGCAGTTTAACCTGACCTATCTCTTCATTGCGCATGACCTTTCCATGGTGCGTCATATCAGCAAGCGCGTGGCTGTGATGTACCTCGGCGTGATCATGGAATTGGCAGACCGCGACGAGCTTTATTATGAGCCGCTGCATCCCTATACCCAGGCCTTGCTATCCGCGGTTCCCATCCCCGATCCGATTGCGGATGAGAAGCGAAAGAGAGTCCTGCTTGAAGGTGATGTGCCGTCTCCGGTCAACCCGCCCTCGGGCTGCCGCTTCCGCACTCGCTGCCCCATCGCCGACAAGGTTTGTTCTGAATCCCGCCCTGATTTCCGTGAGGTAAAACCAGGTCACTTTGTGGCCTGTCATATGGTGAAGTAAAAGTGCTCGTATCATCGAAAGGAGGTGGTTGCCTCGTAACAGCAAGCACGTTTACGTTTGTTTTGTTCAGAAAGAGTAAGTTCGAAACCAAACCCTTTTTTATTTCTTGAGGAGAAGAAAAATGCGTAAGTTCTTTGCTTTATTGAGCCTTCTCGTTGTTGCAAGCATGGTGCTCGCCGCCTGCGGCGGTTCCGCCCCTGCTGCCACCGAGGCTCCCGCTGCTGAAGCTCCGGCTGCTACTGAAGCCCCCGCCGCTGAAGCCCCCGCTGAAGAAGCCCCCGCTATGGCTTCCAAGGATCCCGCCACTTTTGTGGATGCTTCCTCCAGCGCTACCATTGATACCCTCGATCCCGCCCTCGCCTACGATACCGCTTCGGCTGAGATCATCTTCAACGTCTATGAAACCCTCGTTTTCTATGATGGCGAAGCCACCGACAAGTTCGTTCCCCAGCTCGCTGAATCCTATGAGCTCTCTGAAGACGGCGCCGTCTGGACCTTCAAGATCCGCTCCGGCGTCAAGTTCCACGAAGGTGGCGATCTGACCGCCTCCGATGTTGCTTACTCCTACCAGCGCGGACTTCTGCAGGGTGGTTACTCCTCCCCGCAATGGCTCCTTGCTGAACCCTTCTTCGGCGTTGGTATTGATGACATCTCCCTCGTCGTTGGTGATGGTTCCGCCGCTGATGACCGCGAAGCCATGGCTGCCTCTGACCCCGCTGCTCTCGTAGCTGCTTGTGAAAAGGTCAAGGGCGCGATCGTTGCTGATGATGCCGCTGGCACCGTCACCATGACCCTCGCTCAGCCTTGGGGACCCTTCCTGCCCACGATCGCCCAATCCTGGGGCGCCATCATGGACTCCGAATGGGTGATTGAAAACGGTGGTTGGGATGGCTCCTGCGACACCTGGCAGAACTTCTATGCCATGCAGTCCGCTGACGATCCCTTCTCCGAAATTGCCAACGGCACCGGCCCCTTCAAACTTGAAAAGGTCGTGAACGGCGAAGAAATCTCCCTCGTTCGCAATGATGCCTACTGGCGCGAACCCGCCAAGCTCGAACGCATCGTCATCAAGCAGGTCTCCGAGTGGGGCACCCGCTTCAGCATGATGCAGGCTGGTGATGCTGATGTTACCGACGTCCCCGTCGAGAACCGCTCCCAGATGGACGAACTCGTTGGTGAACGCTGCGAATACAATGCCGAAACCAATTCTTACAATGCCTGCGAAGTTGTTGACGACGCTCAGCCCTTCCGCTTGCGCATCGGCCGCCCCGGCCTCCAGCAGGATGTTCTGCTCTTCAACTTCAACATCGTTGTTCCTGAAGGCGGTAACCCGCTCGTTGGTTCCGGCACACTCGATGGCAATGGTATCCCCGCTGACTTCTTCGGTGATGTCCATATCCGCAAGGCTTTTGCCTACTGCTTCGATCACTCTGTGATCATCGAAGACGTCTACAACGGCGAAGCGATCCAGTCCTACCAGTTGACCCTGCCCGGCATGCCTGGCTTCTTCAACGACACCCCGCACTACTCCTTCGATGTTGAGCAATGCGCCGCTGAATTCAAGCTCGCTGACCTCGACAAAGACGGCATCGCCGCTGGTGATGATCCTGAAGGCGACGTTTGGACCACCGGTTTCCGCGTCCAGATGGCGTACAACCAGGGTAACACCACCCGCCAGATCCTCGCTGAAGTTCTCGCCGCCAGCCTCTCTGAGGTCAATGAACTCTTCACCGTCGAAATTCTTGGTCTGCCCTGGCCCGCTTACCTGCGCCAGCAGCGCGCCAAGGTCATCCCGATCATGACCGGTGGATGGCTCGAGGATATTCACGATCCCCATAACTGGTACCAGCCCTACTTGACCGGCACCTACGGCGCTCGCCAGAGCATCCCCGCCGAGCTCAAGGATCAGGTCCGCGTTCTCTTGGAGCAGGGTGTTGCTGAAACCGATCCCGCCAAGCGCGCTGAGATCTACAAGCAGGTCAACCAGTTCTACTATGACAATGCGGTCGGTGTGCCGATAGTCCTCGCCACCTCCCACGGCTTCTCACAGCGCTGGGTCGATGGTGTCATCACCAACCCGATCTTCCCCGGAAACTACTTCTACACCATTTCGAAGAAGTAATCCGTCTGTAAAGTTTGTAAAGGGTGGAGGCTTGGCAACAAGCCTCCACCTTTCCTTCGAAGTTTTTGACCTTCCGTGTGTTATGAAATCCTGTTCATGACAAACTGAATTTCAAAACCAAACCTTCGATAGAGGAATCCTAAATGGTTACCTACATTATTCGTCGTTTGTTGCTTGTCCCGCTTCTCTTGTTTGGTGTGACCGTGCTGATCTTTAGCATGCTTCAACTTCTCACACCTGTGGAGCGCACGGCTTTATATGTTCGCGAAATCCCCAAGAACGACAACCAAATTCAGGGCATTATCAAACAATATGGATTTGATAAGCCCCTGCACATTCAATACTGGATCTGGCTTGTCGGGCGCACAGATTCGATCACCGGTGAACGAAAAGGCGGCATCATTTTTGGCGACTTCGGCTACTCTCGAACTGCCGCCCAGCCTGTGGTGGAGTTGATCAAGCACCGCTTCCCCAATACGTTAGATCTGACCATCTGGGCGGTTGCACCGGTCATTTTGGTAGGCATCTGGCTCGGGGTGCAGGCGGCCGTTCATCACAATGGATTTATCGACCAGGCCGCGAGAATGTTCAGTATCGTTGGCACTTCATTCCCAACCTTTGTGTTCGGTCTGTTGATGCTGATGATCTTCTATGCCAACCTCGGATGGTTCCCCCCAGGAAAGCTTTCTGATTGGGCGAACCTTGCCATCAATTCCGAGGGCTTTGTCACATATACATCCCTGACCACCATCGATGCCATCCTCAACGGGCGCTTTGATATCTTCCTCGATGCGCTTCGCCACATGGCCATGCCCATCCTCACCCTTTCCTATATCAGCTGGGCGACCTTCCTGCGCGTGACCCGCGGCTCAATGCTCGAAACCCTGCGCATGGAATATGTCACAACCGCCCGTGCCAAGGGTCTGCCTGAACGAGATGTGATCTTCAAGCATGCCCAGCCCAATGCCATGATCCCGGTTGTGACACTCGCCGGTTTCCAGATCGTTGGTTTGTTGGGCGGCGTGGTCATCACTGAAACCGTGTTCAACTACCCTGGCATCGGCTCTGCCGCTGCGGCGGCTGCCACTCAATTGGACGTGGTGACCGTTCTTGGCTTCGCCTTGTTCAACGGGTTCATTTTGATCGTCTCGAATCTTGTCGTTGATATTTTGTACGCGGTCGTTGATCCGCGCGTGCGCCTTTCCTAAGGAGAAGAATTCATGGCACAATCTGCCCCAGTTGTTGATAACGGACTCTTGAAGGATACCGTTCCAATGCGTGAGATCACACGCTTGGAAAGATTCCTCGGACCCGAGAACTACCGCATCCTGACCGGATTGTTGAAGACGCCCGCATCGATCATTGGTTTCGTGTTGATCGGTTTCTTCATCCTGATCGCCATTGCCGCCCCGGTGATCGCCCCGCCTGAAAATCCCAACGACCCATACAAGATCCCGCGCGACGGCTTTAGCGCAGACCCCAAGCCAATGGGCACGGAATGGCGTCGTAATGTTCCGCCCCTCCCGGTTTGGTGGAAGCCCATCATGGGCACGGATGAATGGACTCACGTTCTCGGCACCTCGCAGGGTCAGTACGATATTTTCTACGGCATCATCTGGGGTACGCGTACCGCTTTCTACACTGGTATGCTCGTTACCTTTACCACACTGTTGATCGGTGTGGTGGTTGGCGCGGTCTCGGCGTATTATGGCGGCGTTGTTGATAACATCATCATGCGCATTGTGGACGTGCTGCTCATTCTGCCGGGCATTCTCGCCGCCCTCATTCTCGCTGCGGTGCTCACCCCCAAGATCGGAAAAAGTCTGATACCAACGATGACGGCGTTGATCGCCTTCGGGTGGATGGGTTACTCGCGTATTATTCGCGGCGATATTCTTTCGGTCAAGGAACGTGATTACATCATGGCGGCGCGCGTGATCGGCGTCAAAGACAGCCGTATCCTCTTCCGCCATATTCTGCCGAACGCCATCTTCCCCACCCTGGTCCTCGCATCGCTCGCCATTGGTGACGTTGTGCTTTCCTTTGCCGCTCTCTCCTTCCTCGGCATCGGCACGGAAGTCGGCTACGCCGACTGGGGGCAGGTGCTTTCTTTTGCCCGCAACTGGATCACCAGCCTCAACACATATTGGTTCATTGTTGTCTGGCCTGGCATTACCCTTGTGCTGTACGTGATGGGCTTCAACCTTGTCGGCGATGCCCTGCGTGACGTGCTTGACCCGCGCATGCGCGGCAAGACCTAATCATCGTGCACCGAAAAATATTTTTTCAGCTTTTTGTGGCAAGTGTTGGAGTAGCCCTGCTTATTGCAGGGCTACTCTTCGATACCGGCCCGGCCTATTCGCAGGCACAAGCCACCCCCACTTTCGACCGCCTTGCGCAGCCCACACTTCCAGCGGACCCGAATCAAGCCGATCAGGGATCGCAAGTCTACTGGCTTTCCTGCCTGCCCTGTCATGGCGACCGTGGGCAGGGGCTCACTGAAGAGTTCATCCAGACCTACCCCGAAGAAGATCGCAATTGCTGGACCTCCGGCTGCCACGGCGCACGTCCCTACGAAGATGGCTTCACCATCCCGAAATATATTCCGCCTGTGATCGGCGAAGGCACGCTGCAAAAATTTTCCAATGCCGCCGCACTGCGTTCCTACATCCATGCCGCCATGCCCTATTGGGACCCCGGCAGTTTGACGGAAGAACAGACATGGCAGGTCACCGCTTTTATGCTGCGCGAAGGCGGGCTGTGGGATGACAGCGTCGAATTGAACGCGTCCAACGCCGACCTGGTCCTGCTCGGACTGCCCACGGCAACTCCCACACCCCAGCCTCTTCCCGCGGCGATTCCCGAGCCGGTGTCGCGGGTGACTCCCTTTGCCATTGGACTGTCGCTGCTGGCGGTGGTGCTCCTGCTTTGGCGAATTCGAAGAAGATAGGCACTGAATTGGATATAAATCGTCCTGCGGGGACAGTTGCTTGTATAATTGGAAAATGCTTTCCTCAAAAAAGGACTTACCCATGAAACTATCCAAGAGACTGGTAGCACTCCTCTCCTCCATCTTTATTCTTTCCATCATCTCCTGCGGGTTTCCCGCCACCCTGCCTGAAACCACAGCCACTCCGGGCGACATCCCCGTTCCCGTCACGGCCACTGCGACCGCGCTTCCTGAACCGCGCACATTGACCGTGTGCCTTGGGCAGGAACCCAATACCCTTTATCCCCTGGGCGGACCGAACGCCGCTGCGCGCAGTGTACTGGCAGCCGTCAATGACGGACCGATCGATACCATCGGGTATGAATATCAGCCGGTCATTCTCACCCAGCTGCCTTCTTTCGAGAACGGCGATGCCCAGATCAACACGGTTTCGATCAAGGCTGGAGATCAGGTCGTGGATTCGAATGGCGAGCTTGTTCTGCTGGCCCAGGGAACAAAAGTCCGCCCGGCAGGCTGCCGCGCCGATGATTGCATTCTCACTTACGACGGCACAACTCCGCTTGAAATGGATCAAATGGTCGTCACGTTCCGCATGCGCCCCGACCTGACCTGGTCAGATGGAACTCCCATCACTTCCGACGATTCGGTCTTTGCTTACACCCTTGCCACCAACCCGGCATCGGTCTCCAATTTTTATCTGATCGACCGCACGCAGACTTACGAAGCTGCAGACAACCTGACCCTGCAATGGTGGGGCAAGCCCGGCTTTATTGACTCGGCTTACTTCACAAACTTCTGGGCTCCTGCGCCCAAACATCTGTGGAGCGAATTTTCCGCAGATCAACTGCCCTCCATCGACATCGCTTCGCGTGCGCCCGTCGGCTGGGGACCTTATCAGGTCAAGGAGTGGATCACGGGCGATCACATCACCCTTGAAAAGAATCAATACTATTATCGAGCCGCAGACGGCTTCCCCAAATTTGACACGCTCACCTTCCGCTTTATCGCTGACCCGAACACGGCGCTCAGTGAATTGGTCGCCGGCCGCTGTGACATCATCGACCCGACCATTCGGCTGGATGGACAGGCAAGCCTGTTGAAGGAAATGGAAGCCGGTCAGCAGGCACAGGCTTTCTTTGCGCCCGGTATGACCATTGAATGGCTCGGCATTGGCACCAATCCCGCTTCTTATGATGACGGCTTTGATACCGTTTTCCAAAAAGACCGCGAAGATATTTTCGCAGACGCACACACCCGTCAGGGCATCGCGTATTGCCTCGACCGTCAGTCTGTGGTGGATAACGTGCTCTCCGGACTCACGACCGTCCCGGTCACTTACGTCCCGGTGGAGCACCCCCTGTACGATCCGAACATTGACCCGATCACATTCGATACCACCACGGGCATATCCCTTCTGGAGCAGGCAGGCTGGCGCGACACCGATGGCGACCCTGCAACTCCGCGTCTGGCTGTCGCGGTGGATAATGTCAAAGCTGGAACGCCTCTACTTCTTAATTACTACACCACCACTGCCACACAACGCAGGCAGGCGGTTGAGATCCTTCAACGCTCGCTGGCGCAATGCGGCGTGGGGTTGAACGTGCAATATTTCTCGCAAGACAATTTGTATGCTCCCGGTCCCGAAGGGCTGCTCTTTGGCCGCCGCTTTGATCTCATTCAATACGCGATGGGCGTAAATAGCATTGAACCCCCGTGCGATTGGTTCACCACTGATGAAACCCCCACAGCCTCGAACAGTTGGATCGGCACGAACGTCACCGGCTACAGCAATGAACAATTCGATGCAGCCTGCCGCACCGCGCAGCTTTCCCTACCGGATGAACCGGGCTATGCAGATTCATACCGCCAGACACAGGTGCTTTTCTCCACCGAGCTTCCCGCCATTCCGCTCTATTACAGATTGCGCGTTGCGGTTGCCAGACCGGATGTTTGCGGTTTTGATCTTGACCCCACAGCCAACCCTCTATGGAACATTGAAGCCATCGACAAAGGCGAGGCTTGCCAGAATTAAATGAGGCGCATCCTTAATATCGCGGCCCTTCTGGCCTTTTTTGCCGCCTCATGCTCACCTCAGCCTGCTCCTGTGGCAGAGCCAACCAGCATATCTGCCCCGGAGCTCCTTCCATCGCCGACCGCCGTCCAGCATGCCCCAGAGATCCGTTTCGCATTGATCGGTGAAGCGCCCGCTTCACCGATCAATGTTTGGGCGTTGTTCGACGAGGCAGGCGCGAGTTACACAAATTACGCCCTCATGTCGGGCTCGTGGCCGCGGCTTTTCCGCACCCTTCCATCGGACTCGTCACTTCAACCTTTTGCTGCGCAGGGCATGCCCTCACCGGTCGCTCAGGAAAACGAGCTTTATTCCGCAACGGTCAGTTTGCGCACCGACCTGAAGTGGACCGACGGCTCTCCTTTTTCAGCCGAAGATGTTGCGTTCACGACCAACACAGCCATCGCTTTTGAACTGAGCTATGACTGGCAGAGGCATTACGACCCCAATTTCCTCCTTCGTGCTGAAGCACTCGATCCCTATACGGTCAAATTCCATTTCAAACAAAAGCCGGGTGTGGCGGTTTGGCAGTATGGAGTATTGCAGGCGCCTATTGTGCAAAAGGCATACTGGGAAAATGCGATCGGCGACGCATTGGGGGCGATGCCGTCCAAAGAATTGCTCGGTCAGATCGAAGATGCGCGAGCGTATCTTGCCACGGTGCAATCCTCGGTGGATGAGTTGACCCTGCAGTTCGCAGCCATGCAAAGAGCCGGGCAGGCGAACAGAGAAATTCAAGGGCAGCTTGCTCGCAGAACTGCCGAACTTGGCTTCGCCAAAAATTCTCTCGATGATCTGCTGGCAGAGAAGAACGCGTTGACCGCAGCGGCTCACCAAAAACTTTTTCAACTGGACAGTGAAAACGAGCCGACCCTGGGTCCCTGGCTTTTGGACTCTCAAGAGACGGACATCTGGGTGAGTATTCCCAACCCCGATTATTCGGGCTGGTTTGGCGCACCAAATTTTGACCGCGCAGTGTACCGCTTTTACCCGGATGAACAGTCTGCTCTGACCGCATTTCAAAATGACCAGGTGGATTTTGTCCTTTCACAAACTTCGAGCGATGCCCAGATCGCCGGTGCAAAAAGTAACCCCAGTTACAGCGCGCGATTTCTTGTTTTCAACCCCTTGAATACCCGGCTTGCCGATCCGTCTTTGCGGTCTGCGCTAAACTGTATGATCGACCGGTCGGTACTCGCGGCGGAGATCTTGCAAAACAAGGCCATGCCTTTTGAAGATTTTGTTCTTTCTTCGCAATGGCATGATGCAAGCCTGAAAGATCCCTGCTCTGGCATGGATCGGACCGCGCGTATCGAGTACGCTGTGCAATTATTGAAGACCGCCGGATATTCATGGAGCTTGGAGCCGGGATCCGACTCTGCAGGGCAGGGATTATTGCTTTCAAGCGGCGAAGCCTTCGCACCTATTGCTCTGCTCGCGCCGTTGGAAGAAGAGGATGCCTTGCGTTCCGCCGCCGCCAGATATATTGCCGGGCAGGCGCAATACCTTGGAATCCCACTGACCGTTCAAGAGACAAGTCTTGATGAAGTGGTGTACGCGGTGTATAGCTCGCAGAAATACGACGCAGCGCTCATGGGCTGGCGATTGAGCGAGCACCCCGCGTACCTTTGCGAGTGGGTCGGGGGTGGGAATCCCTACCTGTATAACGGGAGCAGGTTCCAGCCGATGTGTGATGCGCTGGCTTTCGAGTCAGAAATGGATGCGGCGCGGCAGATTGTCGGGCAGGTCGAATCCGGTTTGATGGCGGAGCTTCCGCTTTTGCCTTTATTCACGGTGGCGCAGGTGGATGTGTATGACGGGATCTCGTATCCGGTGCAAAATGTTCTAAATGGTTGGGCTGGTTTTTACGGCGCGCCTTCTTACGCTATCCCGTCCCCATAAACTTTGCTATAATGAATAAATTCTTAATCAGGAGTTGGATGTGGCACAGAGCGATCGCAAGCCCTTGTTGGAAGTTCGCAATCTGAAAACATATTTTTACACCGAAGACGGCGTGGTCAGCGCAGTGGACGGTGTAAATTTTGAAGTGTATCCTGGCGAAGTGCTGGGTATTGTGGGTGAATCAGGCTGTGGAAAGAGTGTTACTTCTCTTTCGATCATGCGTTTGATCTCACCTCCTGGCAAGATCACCGAGGGAGAGATCCTGCTGGATGGCAGGAACCTCCTTGAACTTTCTGAAACTGAAATGACAAAGATCCGCGGCAACAAGGTATCCATGATCTTTCAGCAGCCGCAGACCGCTTTGAACCCGGTCTTTCAGGTGAACGACCAGATCGCCGAAGTGTTGAATATTCACAAGGATCTTGGCAAAGATGCTGGGAAGGCACGCGCCGTTGAATTGCTGAAGATGGTTGGCATTCCAGACGCGGAACGCCGTGCTGAAGCGTATCCGCACGAACTTTCGGGCGGCATGGCGCAGCGTGTGATGATCGCGATGGCGCTGGCTTGCGTGCCCGAACTGTTGATCGCGGACGAGCCCACCACCGCTTTGGATGTGACCATTCAGGCGCAGATCCTCGACCTGATACGTGACCTGCGTTCGCAGATGGGGACTTCCGTGATCCTGATCACGCATGATCTGGGCGTGGTGGCGGAAATGGCCGAACGTGTGGCGGTGATGTATGCCGGCGAAGTCGTGGAGCAGGCTGAAGTGGGGGCGCTCTTTGAGAAACCATTGCATCCCTACACTCAGGGATTGATCGGGTCCATCCCCGTGCTTGGACAATTAAAAGAACGGCTGGATGTGATCCCCGGCTCGGTTCCCAATCTGGTGAACCTGCCTCCCGGCTGCCGTTTTGCGCCGCGCTGCACTGCCCGCGAAAAGTTCGGTCTTAAGATCTGCACCGAGCAGAAGCCGCCTCTGACCGAAGCGGCTCCGGGTCATCTGGCGCGTTGCTGGCTGTATCAAAACGCTGAAGGTCATCAGTCGCCGTTGAAGGCGAGCTGACCGTTATAAAAAAATTACCGCCTTGGAGCGAAACAAATGGCAGAGCCTCATAAAGCAGAAGATTTGGTGGAAGTTCAACATCTGGTGAAATACTTTCCGGTACGCGCCGGTTTAATGCAGCGCGTGGTGAACTGGGTGAAGGCAGTGGACGATGTTTCGTTCACTGTGAAGAAAGGTGAAACGCTCGGCATGGTGGGTGAATCGGGCTGCGGCAAGACCACGATCGGGCGTTCCATGCTCCGGTTGATCGAGCCGACCTCGGGCTCGGTCCACTATGACGATAAGGATGTTTTGAAACTGCGCGGCAACGAACTGAAAGATGTCCGCCGTCACATGCAGATCATTTTTCAAGATCCGTACGCGTCTCTTGACCCGCGTGTTCCGATCGGCGAAGCCGTGATGGAAGGGCTTCACATCCATAACATTGGCACACGTCAGGAACGTTACGATCTGATGATCGAAACGCTTAAAAAGGTGGGGCTTGAGGATTATCACGCCCGTCGTTATCCGCACGAATTTTCCGGCGGTCAGCGACAGCGTATCGGGATCGCGCGTGCCTTGGCCTTGCGTCCCAATTTCATCATCTGCGACGAACCTGTCTCCGCGTTGGATGTTTCCATTCAATCGCAGGTGCTTAACATCTTGAAGGACTTGCAGAAGGAATTCGGGCTCACCTATCTTTTCATTGCACATAACCTGAGCGTGGTGGAGCACATCTCAGACCGCGTGGCTGTGATGTACCTCGGTAAGATGGTCGAGCTTACCTCTCGTGATGACCTTTTCAAACAGCCGCTTCATCCCTACACCAAGGCGCTGATGTCTGCCATTCCGATCCCTGATCCGAAACTTAAGCGTTCGCGCGAAGTGCTCAAAGGAGATGTCCCCAGCCCGCTCAACCCGCCCAAAGGCTGCCGCTTCCATCCGCGCTGCCCGCTGGCAGATAAGATCTGTTCAGAGCAGGAGCCTGAATTCCGTGAAGCCATGCCCGGGCATTTTGTCGCGTGTTGGATGGTGAAGTAAAACAGGCCAACGATGGAATTGAATGTCCTGATCGTTGATGACCAGCGCGATATTCTGCGGCTGCTTCACTCCACGCTCGATACACTAAAGAGCGCGAAGATGAAGATCTTTGAAGCGCCTTCAGGCGAAGAAGCCCTGCTCGAATCCGCTCGGCGCAAGATCGACATGCTCATTTCTGATTACAAACTGCCCGGCATGAGCGGCGTGGAATTGATTCACAAGGTCCGCGCCCGCCATCCGGAAGCCAAGGTCATCTTGATCAGCGGCGTTTCCGACCGCAAGGTGCGCGAAGAATTGCTCGGCGCCGGCGCGCTGGCTGTATTCGACAAGCCGATCCCCATGGCTGATTTTTTAGATGTCGTGGAGCGTGGACTCGGTCTCGTCCAAACGATATTCCCTGCTGAAAAATTTGACGAAAAAACAGAAAAACGCCGCACCCGCATCTCTGATCTGCTTGCCAACTTCAGGCAGGACATCAAAGCGGATGCGGTCTTTTTGATCAACGACCGGGGATTGATCCAGGCGCGGACGGGGAAATTGCGCGATGGCAGCATGGAAGTCTCCCTGGTTTCAGCGTTGATGACCATTCACGGCGCGAGCTTGAAGGTCGCCCAATACAATCATCAAGAAAAACTCGACTCGTATCACGTCTTTAGTAATGGCGACCACGATCTGCTGTTCATTCCAGTTGCCCCCACTCACGCCTTGCTGGTGGCTGGAAATAACCTGGCCAACGAGGAACGGATCCTTGAGACCGTGATCTCCCTGCTTGCTCTGCGCACCCAGGTGGATAAGTCTCTTCGGTCCATGGGCATGACGGGCGAACTGCAAATGCCAAAGCTTGAAAAGCCCGCTTCGCCGACTACCTCGATCCCTGAGGCGGCGCCGGCGGAAAAAGCGGTCGATGCCGCCCCTGCTCCGGAGATGGAAGCCCTCTTGAAAAATGCTGCTGCGAAGAAAGCCCAGTCCGGTGACATGGATGATTTCTGGAACCAGGCCGCCGCCAAACTTGGCAGTAAGCCTGTCAATTCCGATGTGATCTCGCTGGAAGAAGCGCGCAAGCTGGGGTTGATCCCGGAAGATGGCAAGTAAAAAATCTGTGTTACAATTTTGCCCGCACTGGGGCATGGTGCAATGGCAGCACACCAGCCTTTGGAGCTGTGGATCTTGGTTCGAATCCAGGTGCCCCAGCCTGATACTCCCCACATTTGAGGGGTTTCTTTTCTAAACAGGATTTTCACGGCGGGGTTTCCGCAGTGATAAATCCTGTTTATGTTTTAATCTAGTGAGGTGAAACCTATGAGAGTGACGGCCGTCCTCCTTGCCGCGGGGCAGGGAACTCGTATGAAATCCGATCTGCCGAAGGTGCTGCACCCCGTTGCGGGCAAGCCCATGATCTGGCATGCGCTGCAGGCCATCAGCCAATCCACTTCCGAGAAACCGGTCGTGGTTGTTGGTCACGGCGCAGATGAAGTGACGAAGTATCTCGGAGATTCTGCGTCCACGGTGATGCAGGAACCGCAGCTGGGTACCGGTCATGCAGTGATGCAGGCGGAGTCTTTGCTCAAAGGCAAGACCGATCTGGTTGTCGTCTGCTACAGCGATATGCCCCTGCTGCGCGGTGAGACTTTGAAGAAGCTGGTCGAGACGCAGATGAACAACAAGGGACCGATCTCGATGCTGACGGTCCATTCGGACGATCCGCGTGGATTCGGGCGCGTCATCCGCAAGGCGGACGGGACAGTGGAATCCATTGTTGAGGAGTATGTCGCCACGCCTGAGCAGCTGCGGGTTCGTGAGCTCAACGTGGGCGGATATTGTTTCGATGCCAATTGGCTTTGGGACGCATTGCGCCGCATCCCGAAGAATCCCAGGAAGGGCGAATATTATTTAACCGACACGGTGGAGCTTGCAACCAAGGACGGTCTGCCGGTGCAGGCGACCGTGATGGATGACCTTGAGGAGACCATCGGCGTGAACACGCGGGTGCATCTTTCTGAGTGCGAAAATGCCATGAGGCGCAGGATCAACCAGCAGCATATGTTGAACGGTGTGACGATGATCGATCCCGCTTCGGCATATATCGAAGCCGGGGTGAGCATCGGCAGGGACACGGTCATCATGCCGAACACCTATTTGCATGGGAAAACAGAGATCGGTGAAGGCAATGTGATCGGGCCGAACACCATCGTGCGCGATACAAAGATCGGTAATCGCTGCAAGGTGCTGGCATCTTCGTTGGAAGGCGCCCTGCTCGAAGACGATGTGGATATGGGTCCCTTCGCGCGTTTGCGAAAGGGAGCGCACCTGGGGAATCACGTCCACATGGGGAATTTTGGTGAGGTGAAGGACTCATACCTTGGCGACGGCGTGAAGATGGGGCATTTCTCTTACATTGGCAACGCACAGGTCGGGGTCAATACCAATATCGGTGCGGGGACGATCACCTGTAATTATGATGGTGAGCATAAACACCCGACCCTGATCGGCGCGGATGTTTTCATCGGTTCAGACACCATGTTGGTGGCTCCGCTCAAGATCGGCGCTGGAGCGCGGACCGGCGCGGGAGCAGTGGTGACGAAGGACATCCCCGAAGATACGCTCGCGGTGGGCATGCCTGCGCGCGCGATCAAGAAATTGGAAAGAAAAGTTAAGAACCAAAAGTAATTGACAAAGTTAGATCCTTGGAAAGTAACCAGTATAGGTAAATTATGAAACTTACAGATAAAGAAAAACGATCTCTGATAGACCTCGCGAACGAAGCTCGTAAATTTTCGTATTCGCCGTATTCAAACTATCCCGTTGGTGCGGCGGTGCGGACAAAGAGCGGAAAGATCTACACGGGCGTGAACGTAGAGAACGCCGCCTTCCCGCAGACCATGTGCGCCGAGCGGGTGGCGATCTTCAAGGCGGTCTCGGAAGGTGAAATGGAATTCGATGTGATCGCCGTGGTCACGAAGAACGGCGGCTCGCCCTGCGGCGGATGCAGGCAGGTGATGGCCGAGTTTGGCTTGGATGCGTTGGTGCTCTTTGCAGATGGAGAGGGGAATCTGTTGAAGGAGTTGACTGTAGCCGAGTTGCTGCCCGAAGCTTTCACCCCGGCGCATCTGCCAAGATAACGCTGGCAAATGACAGATTTTCGATCCTTCCGCGCTTCGGCTGTTGTCGTCCGTCATAGTGACTGGGGCGAAGCCGACCGCCTGCTCGTGCTTTACACCCGCGAGCAGGGAATGATCCGTGCGGTGGCGAAAGGTGCGCGTAAGATCACATCTCGCAAGGGGGGGCATTTGCAGCCCTTCACACATGTCACCATTCAACTGGCGCAGGGACGCGACCTGTTGATCGTGACGCAGGTGGAAACGGTCAATGCTTTTTTGCCCTTGCACGATGACCTGACCAAGACCGGCAACGCGGCATATGTGGTGGAATTGTTATATCGTTTTTCGTATGAGGAGGAAGGCGGGAATCCCACCCTCTTCAGGCTGCTGACCGAGACGTTGGACCGCATCGAAAAGGAAGAGAGCGCCTGGCTTCCGATCCGCTATTACGAAATGAGACTGCTCGATGCTGTGGGTTTTCGTCCGCAATTGTTCGAGTGCGCCAACTGCGGACGCGAGATCTTGCCTGAAGATCAGTTCTTCTCTTTCACTGCGGGCGGGGTGATCTGTCCGCGCTGCGGTCAGGGACTGCCCAACTTGATGCGCATCTCGGTCGAGACGCTCAAGTACCTGCGTCACTTCCAACGATCAAGCTACCGGGATGCCTCTCGCGCGAATCCCAGCCTTGAGATCCAGAAGGAAGCGGAGACTTTGATGCAAGGATATTTCACCTACCTGCTTGAGCGGGAGTTGAATACGCCGGGTTTCATCAAGCGCGTCCGATCTTAAACCCGAAAGAATTTATCCTTCAGATCAATGACCGGTTTTTCAAGCAGATAAAAACTCAGGGTGGCGATGATGAGCGTTGCGCTCATGGCTGCGATGAACATCTGCGGCGAGCGCATGGAGTAATCCAGGTCATATTTTTTGAAGAGTGCGACCATGACCGCGATGATCCCGTAATGGTAAACATACAAGCCGTAGGAGATTTTTCCAAGATAGCGCAAGGGCGGAGATTCAAGAATGCCAGTCAGGAAATTCGTGCGCGCCACACAGTAGATCAGCACCGCAAAAAGATAATTCAATAATGAGTAGCCCCACACTTCCTTGAAGTAGCCCGTCATCGGCAGGTCGTAGCCGAGCGCAAAGGTCAAGGTGCCTTTGGTGAGGTAATCGGTCAGCAGCCCAACCGCAGGGACGGTCACCGCCAACGCAAGCAGCTGCAAGCGCGGGCGGGGAATTTCGAAGCGTGAGATATACGCGCCGAAGGCGAAGGCATCAAGATGCGAAAAGGGCAGCACGTTCACTGCCTGCTGCGGATCGTTCAGCAGAAAAGGCAGCGCCTGCGTGCGGTAGATCAACGTGATGGCAAGGCGGAAGACGAATCCCAGACCGATGGCGGTGAAGCATAACTGCCTGAACTTGTCGCGCGGGGTCAGGAAGATCAGCAAAGGCCACAGCAGATAGAACTGCTCTTCCACTGAAAGCGACCACAGGTGGGTAAAGAAGCGGCTGCGTTCAAAGAACGCGCTGGCATGAAAAAAATCATACACGTAAAAAGCCGCCACCCAAATTTGATTGATGAAACCTTTTCCAAGCTCAGGGTTCAATTGTTTCAGGTTCAGCGCTGGCAGAATAAAGATCAACGCGGCAAGCAGGGCGAGATAAAAATAATAGAGCGGAAAGATCCGCAGGAAACGCCGACCATAAAATTTTACAAAGAACTCACGGCTTGGTAATTTCTCTTTCATCCGCAGCAAAATGTCGGTGATGAGAAAACCGGAAAGCACAAAGAACAACTGCACGCCCATCCAGCCGAAGGGCAGGTTGCGGGTGTGAAAAAAGAAAACGATCAAAAAGGCCACTGCCCGTAGACCATCGAGTCCGGCGATCATGTGAGTTTTTTGCTCCAGTTCAAAACGAAGGTCCACGCCACGAGCAGGACGATGGGTTGGATGATGCGCCACAGCAGAAATTGGAACCAGCGCCACTTCAGCGGATAGATGATGTAAGTGATCGCCCAGCGCGCAAAGAGGGTCTGACCGAGTCCGCTTCGCACGAGCCGGCGTTTGTATCCGCCAAATGAAAATTCGTTGCGCCTCAGCGACTCGCTGATCTCCTGCGCGGCGACCGCGCCATAGCCCAGCGCAATGCTGATCCCTTCACCGAAGATCGGGTCTGCGCCTGCCGCATCTCCCACCAGGATCACCCGCGGAGCAGAGACTTGATTTCGCGGCGCGTACCAGCGGATGGGATGTCCCTTGACCTCGTAGTCTGCGAGTTTGTATCCGTGGCGGAACATTTCTTCGGCCAGCGGTTCTTTCAATGCCGGGCGCTGATTGTTTGCCAGCACGTTCGTGTCGTACACGCCCCAACAGCGCATGGGTTGACCTTTAACCTGCGTGGGGAAATCCCAAACATAGCCGGCGATGTTCTGCGGCACGGGGAAGAAATCAAAATAGGCGTCGTTCTTTCCGTGCGTGTTCTTTTTTTCGGGGGTGATGACCTCCAGCACGCGCGCGGTCTGCACGGGCGCATTGGGCAGGACGCTCTTGCGCGTGACTCCGTTCGAGCCGTCTGCGCCGACAACGAGCTTCGCGCGAAAATTTCCCTGATCCGTTTCGACCGTCACTCCATCTGCATCGGGCAGAATATTTTTTACCGTAACGCCTTCGCGGATGTCAATTCCCCTGCTCTTTGCTTTTTCTGCCAGCCAGGCATCGAACTCGTCGCGCCGAATGACGCGGATGGCGTGCCGCTTTGGCACACGCACGCTGATACCCCGCCCTGCAAAATCAAAATGAGCGGACTCCACATCGGTGTGCGGCACTTCACTCACGTCCAGCCCGAGCCGCTCGAGGATGACTTCCGCGTCGATCACCAGCCCGCCGGCGCACAACTTGAAGCGCGGGTAATGCTCCTTTTCGAGGATCAGGATGCGGGAGGAAAGATGCGGATCGATCTGTATCAAATGAAGAGCGGTGGAGAGTCCGCTGGGTCCGCCGCCGAGGATCAGGATGTCTTTTTCCATATTTGCAATTTTCCCACAAAAGCCGGGGATGAGCACGCCTTGTTTTGCCTGCGCCGTGATTTTATGAGAATTACCCTACGCCTTTCTTAAAAATTGGGTGGCATGCTTGACTCTGCCCTGTGGGGATGTTATTCTGATATTAGATATAATATCCAAGGTTTAGGAAAAGCCATGTTTGAGGACATCCCCTCCCATCGCCAGTTACGGAAGCTCGTTGCCGACCAGATACGGACGGCTATTTTCGACGGTCGTTTTAAGCCCGGTGAGTGGCTGCGCCAGGAAAGAGTTGCGCAGGAGTTGGGGGTCAGCCAGATGCCTGTGCGCGAGGCGCTCAAAGAACTCGCTTCAGAAGGGTTGATCGAGCATGTGCCGTATCGCGGCGCGCGCGTGATCGCCCTTTCCAGGGAAGATATTGAGGACCTGTACGAGCATCGCGCGTTTCTTGAAGCGCGTGCCGCGCAACTCGCCGTGAAGCACATCACGGAGGCGGAGATCGCCGAGTTGAAGTCCATGCTTGCGGAGATGGAATCGCTTCCGCCCGAGCAGATCGCCCAATATCGAAAAGTCAATCGTAATTTTCATGAAAAAATATTTCACATCAGCCAGCGCGAGTACATTATCCGCACGCTGACCCAAATGTGGGAAGCCTTTCCAACCATGTTGATCGGCAATTTTGCCCTGACCGCCGAGCAGCCTTTACCCGAGCGCGACCTGCAGGATCAGGAAGAGCACCGCGAGATCATGGCTGCGCTCGAAAGCCGCGACGGTGAGCGGGCGGGAGTCGCCATGAAGACTCACATCCTTTCTGCGGTTCGGAATCTGATCGACTCGCTGAAGGTGAATCAATGACAACCCTCATGCCCATGGGCGGCGCGCTGGACGAAAGAAAAGACCCCGCCGTTTTGAAAGAGTTTCTTCGCCGCGCAGGCGGAAAGCGTGCAAAGATCTTGATCTTTCCGCAGGCTTCAGCCCGGCGTGATACCGGCAAAGAGTACGTTGAAATGTTCAAAGACTTTGGCGCAAAGGAAGCGGTCTCGCTGGAGTTCCGCACCCGCGCTGAAGCAGGGACATCCGAACAGGTGCGGCAGATACGCAAGGCGAGCGCCATTTTCTTTTCAGGCGGCACGCAAATGCGGATCTCGACAGTGATGGCAGGGACCATTCTGGAGACGGAGTTGCTCGCGGCGTATCGCCGGGGATGTGTCGTTGGCGGAACGAGTGCCGGCGCGTCGATCCTTTCCAAGACGATGGTGGCATATGGGCGGGGCGGTCCTTCTCCGCGGGAAGGGATGATCCACTTTTCTGCGGGTTTGGGCTTCACTGATAAATTCACCTTCGACCAGCATTTCCGTCAGCGTGACCGGCTGGGAAGATTGATCTATGCCGTCTCTACGAATCCGGGCGTTGTGGGCGTGGGCATCGATGAAGATACAGCCGCGATCGTGGAAGATGATTCACGGCTGACGGTGTGCGGCTCGGGCGCAGTCACCATTGTGGACGGTTTTCAAGTCACCGATACCGATGTGGCAGAAGTGGAAAACGGCCGCGCTGCCGCTGTTGCCGGCTTGCGTGTGCATGTTCTCACTCATAACAGTGTGTACGACGGGAGGAGCCATACAGCAGCCCTCCCGAGAAGACAGCTCCTGGTGGATGATTAGGAGCAATATCAAAAGGAGAAGAAAATGAAGGTTTTGAAGACAGTATTGACGTTGTTGTTCGTGGCTTCGATTCTGCTGACCGCGTGCGGTGGGCAGAAAGCGACAGAAGCCGCCCCCGAAGCTGCCACAGAGGCCGCCGCTCCCGCAACGGAAGCGCCCGCCACTGAGGCTCCGACATCCGGCGGAGGCACGGTCATCATCGGTACGCCGCAGGAACCCGGTATGATGAACACCTTGCTCACCTCCTCTTCGATCGAGGATGCGGTTGTATCCCTGTTCGATGAAGGTCTGGTTTCGGTCAACGAAAAGGGCGAGTATGTCCCCGTCCTTGCCAAGGAACTTCCCACCGTCTCTGAAGACGGATTGGTCGTGACCTGGCTGTTGAAAGAAGGCATCAAGTGGTCTGACGGCTCCGACTTCACTTGTGACGATGTTCGCTTCACCATGGAAGGCGCCCTCTCTGACCTTTCACAGGTGAGCGCTTCCGGCTACCGTGATATCGAATCTCTCGAATGCCCCGATCCCTACACTGTGGTTGCAACCTTCGGCGAAGTGTACGCTCCGTATCTGCGCCTGTTTTCCTACACCGTGCCTGATACCGCCGGCGCAATGGAAGATATGGAATCATGGGATATCAACCGCAATCCGGTTGGAACCGGTCCCTTCATCCTGACCGAATGGGTCCCCGGCGATCACCTGACCTTCAGCAAGAATCCCTACTACCGTGAAGAAGGCAAACCCAATCTCGACAGCGTGATCATCAAGATCCTGCCTTCCCGCGAAGTGGGCATGCAGCTTCTCGGCACCGGCGAGATCCACGCGCTCTGGGATCTGACCGAAGCCAATTTCCCCGAACTTGAGGCTCTTGCCGCCGATGGCGTGTCCTTTGTTTCCACCGTGACCGGTGAAAATGAACTGCTCTCCCTGAACTTCGGCGCCAATGATGGAACCGCCCCTGCCGATCCTTCCACCGCTCCGCACCCCATTTTGTTCGATCTCAAAGTGCGCCAGGCGATCCAATACGCCATCGACAAGCAATCCATTGTGGATGCCCTGCTCTATGGCAATGTCAACCCGGGCAACAGCGCTGTGCCGGTTGGCACCTTCGGCTGCCCGCAGCCTGTCAGCGAATTCAGCGTTGAAAAAGCCAACGCTCTGCTCGATGAAGCGGGCTGGGTCGTGGGCGCAGACGGCATCCGCGAAAAGGATGGCGTCCGCATGAGCCTGAAGATCGCCACCACCACCGGCAACCAGCTGCGCGAACAGACCGAACAGGTCCTTGCTGAAATGTTCAAGGCGGTCGGCATCGAACTGGTGATCGAGAATGTTCCCTCTGATGTGCTCTTCGCCAGCTGGGAAAGCGACGGCATGCGCGATCATGGAACGTACGACATCGTGATGTACACCACGGGTCCCTCCACTGATCCCGACAGCCACCTGTACTCCAGCTTCCACAGCTCTGAGATCCCCACCGCGGACAATGAAGGAACCGGCGCGAATTTCAGCCGCTACATCAACGCCGATGTGGATGCCTGGCTCGATGAAGCTGCCACCATCACCGATACCGCCAAGCGCAAGGAACTGTACTGCAACGTGGTCGAGCAGATCAATACAGACCTGCCCCGCATCTACCTGTATGAGCGCTTGTCCATCATGGGACATCGCAACGAATTCCAGGGCTTGAAGATCTCCCCGACCTTCGTGGACTTCGCCTGGGACGCCGCCAACTGGACTCTCGAACAGTAATCCCTTTTCAATATCTGCCCCTTCCTCTCCGTGGAGGAAGGGGCAGATCCATATAGAGTCAGCACGGAAAATCCCACGTCACCCCTATGTATACTTACTTCATCCGTCGTCTGTTTCAATCCATCTTTACACTGCTGGCCATCAGCATGATCCTGTTCGGGTTGATCTCTTCCGTTCCCGGTGGATTCATGAGCGTTTACACCGAACGGTCAGACTATTCTCCCGAAGACCTGGCGCGCATCCGCGCCAAGCTGGGGCTTGATGATCCTGTTCCGGTGCGCTACTTGAAATGGCTGGGGAATATGTTGAAGGGTGACTGGGGCAACTCGATCAGCACCAAGCGCCCGGCGTTGGAAGAGATCGCCGACCGTCTGCCGAACACCATGTTGTTGATGAGCATCATGCTGGTGACCACGCTGCTGGTGGCCATCCCATTGGGCATTCTTTCGGCGGTGAAGCAATACACCTGGTTGGACCATATCTCCACCACGCTTGCTTTCGCGGGACAATCGCTGCCTGTCTTTTGGTTTGGGCTATTGCTGATCATAATCTTTGCCGTCACCTTGAAAGGTGCTGACGGCAAGCCGCTCCTGCCCGGCTCCGGCATGTACACCCTCGGTGAGGAATTTTCCCTGACTGACCGCATCAAGCACCTGATATTGCCGGTAACCATGCTCACCTTTGTTTCTGCCGCCGGGTACATGCGCTACCTCCGCTCATCCATGCTGGATGTGATCAATGAAGATTACATCCGTACCGCGCGTGCCAAGGGAGCGAAGGAACGGATCGTCATTTACAAGCACGCGCTGCGCAACGCCATCATCCCGCTGGTCACCCTTGTGGCGCTGGACCTGCCCTCCCTGTTTGGCGGCGCGCTTTTTACCGAAACCATCTTCGCCTGGCCGGGAGTGGGCAGGCTGTACTTCAACGCCGCCCTTAAAACCGATTATCCCCTGGTCATGGCGGTCTTGATGATCGAATCTGCACTTATTATCGGCTCGAACCTGCTCGTGGACTTTGTCTACGCCGCGCTCGATCCCCGCATCCGGTTATCGTAATATGACCACCACACTCTCTGAAAATTCACGCACCCTGCGCGAACAATCTCTCTTCATGTTCTTCTGGGCGCGTTTCCGCAAGCACCGCATGGCTCTCGCCGGCGGAACGGTCACCATCCTCATCATCTTGTTGGTCGCTTTTGCGCCCTTCATCTCTGCCGACCCGATGGATCAGGACCTGCTTAACCGTTTCAAGCCGCCCTCCGCGGATCATTGGATGGGCACCGACGATCTGGGACGCGATATGTTTTCCCGCGTTCTGTATGGCGGGCGCATCTCGCTGACCGTTGGACTGCTGGCAATGGGAGTATCCATCTTGCTCGGCTCGATCATTGGACTCGTTTCAGGATACTATGGCGGCATGGTGGATGCCGTGCTCATGCGCATCACCGAAGTCTTCATGTCCATTCCCAGTCTGTTCGTGCTCATCGCGTTGGGAATGTTTCTGCGCACCCTCGACCTGCCGTTCCTGAAACCCGGCTCCTTCCTGCCGATCTCGCTTGTCATTGGCGCGCTCTCATGGATGGGCACCGCCCGCCTCGTGAGAGCCTCGACCCTTGAACTGCGAGAGCGTGAATTCGTGCAAGCCTCGCGTGCGCTGGGTGCAACGGACGCGCACCTGCTCTTCCTGCGCATCCTTCCCAATATTGCCAGCCCCATCATCGTCTCTGCCACACTTGGACTGGCGGGCGCGATCATCAGTGAAAGCGGACTTTCCTACCTGGGCTTCGGCGTGCAGCTTCCCACTCCCACCTGGGGCAACATGCTCTCCAACACCCAAAGCCAGATGACCACTGCTCCGTGGACGGCAATCTTCCCCGGGCTGATGATCTTCATCGTTGTGATTGCCATTAACTACCTTGGCGACGGACTGCGCGATGCTCTTGACCCGCGGCACTCCTCACGCAAATAGATCCCCTCTGCTGTCGTGGTTTTTGAACGCACCGTAATTTTTTTTGGAAGGACACCCACATGAAGCATCGCCTTCTCTCATTCATTCTCCTGCTCTCGATCCTGTTTGCCATCCCGAACTTTGCCGCGGCTCAATCTGCGCCCGGGCTGCTGCTGCCCATCGGCGCGGGCTACACCGACACCTACGGCGCCATGGGACAGTACGCTGTTGCCAATGCCAGGGGTGATGTGGTCCACATCCTCATCCTTGCCACGCCTTACTCCACCAATTCAGACCGCATCTCGGAAGGCGAGCGAGCGCAAAATCTCAAAGACGCCGAAGAGCGGCGCATCCAGACCGATGGCGCGTGCCAGCGCAGTTTGCCCGAGGGTTCGACCCTCACCTGCAAAGTGGAACTGCTCCCCATCTTCACGCAGGAAGATGCCAAGGACCCCGCCAACCTCGCCTACTTCACCGATGATGTTTCGATGATCTTCATCCTCGGCGGCGACCAGGAGACCGGCATTGGCGCCATCATCAACACACCGGTCGAAGAACGCATCAACGAACTGCACGCGAACGGCATGATCATCGCCGGGACGAGCGCGGGCGCGGCCATGACTTCCAAAGTGATGATCGCGGATCTCTCCACCGGCTACGGGGTGGACGACGGTCTCTTCGCCGGCGCTGTGGAAATTTGGAACTCACCCGATAAGCGCGGCTTGGAGTTCGGCATTCAGAACGCGGTGGTGGACCAGCACTTCTTCCAGCGCGCCCGCATCGGACGCCTGCTCAATGCCATTGCCCAGCCAAACATCCCCAATGTGGGCGTAGGTGTGGATGCCTACACCGGCATTGTCTCGAACAACGAAGTTTTGAGCGATGTCTTTGGTCTGTACGCTGTTGCCGTGCTGGACGCGGAAACCTACCACGCGGCAGATAATGTAAAGTATGTCAGCATTGACCCGAACCGCCCGCCCATCATGAGCTTCCGCAATGTGGTCTATCATCTGCTCGCGCCGGGCGATGTGACATACGACCTCAACACCCGCACATCCTCGCTTGCCAACCCTGCTCCCACGCTTGACCGTTCCTTTGAAACCTTGACCATCCCCGCCGGGGCGGGTCCGCTCATTCTCTCGGGCGACCTGATCGACAATTTGGAAGACAGCGCGGTGCTGAACGAGTTCAAAACCATCGCGGGCGAAAATATCTTCATCGTCGCCACGGGATATCCCTCGGGTCGTTCGGCTGAGACCGCCATCAAAAAATACACCGATGCGCTCGGGATGCAGGTCAAGTCGGTCTTTGTGGAAGATCAGCCGATCGAGATCCCCGAAGGCACCAGCGCGGTGCTGGTGATCGGAAAGAATCAAGAGAAGGTCAAGACCGAAGCGCTCGCCGCCCTCAAGGATTTCTGGCTGGCAGGCAACCCGGTCATGGCAGACAATGCCGCCATGCCGGTCTTTGGTTCGTTCTATGCTCCGCATGAACCCACCCCCGATGATTCAGAGCGCGAGGAACTTGCCACGCAAAAATCGTTCTGGCAGGGACGCACCGACATCGCGCCTGGTCTTGGCTGGGTGGATGTCACGCTCGAGCCGCAGATCATCGCCGACAAACGCTTTGGGCGGCTGACCTCGCTGGCATATAACCATCCTGAATTACTGGCGCTGGGTATCAATAAAGATACCGCCATTCTCTTCAACGGTGACGGCGCAAAGGTGATCGGCGATAACGGGATCTTTGTTTTTGACCTGCGCACGGCGGCCTTGCAGCTTGGCACCAACGAAGGCTTTACCATCGCCAATGCGATGCTCGACGTGTTTGTGCCCGGCGAGATGATGCTGCCCGAATTGGCAGATGTAAGCACGCCGGTGTCCATGCAGGCGACGCCGGTCTTGCCGACCGCCATTCCCACCCTCGTGCCTACGCTCGCCGCCTCGACCTTTGTGGCTTTCACAGAGACTGCGGCTCCTCCGACTCCGGCGGTGATCGAAGCCGCCGCTGAAGAAGCGGCTCCGAAGTTCCCGGTGTGGGTGATCTTCGTTGGGTTGGCTGCTGTGATTGGGTTCGTTTTGCTGCGAAAGAGAAAATGATCGAGACCGTAAAAATGCCCGCAAGAGATTGCGGGCATTTTTATTTTCAGGGCAGACGTTTCGTGACTTATAATCCCGCTTGATATTTCATCACCCCAGTGAGGCGCTCATGCAGATATCCCAGCTCAACCAGACTCCGCTCGCAAAGTTCCG